>CAZODN010000005.1:38563-45593 GCA_964578545.1 uncultured Gaiellales bacterium | reverse complement strand
AAGACCCGGCCCGGAGAAAGTTCACGCAAATTGCGGCCGGCGAGCTCGTTCGAGGTCGCGGATGGTCGAGAGGCCGAGCGACGAGAGTCCCGTCGCGAGGACGAGGAAGAGCTCGGCGGTCACGAGGGCGTCGTCGAACGCGTGGTGCGTCCGCGTCACGGGTACTCCGAACCTGCCTGCCAGGTACGCGAGCCGCGGCGACTCGAGCGGAGGCTCGCCGCGCCGGGCGACGAGCTCGGCCGCGAGGTCGATGACGTCGATGGCGCGGCGCGGGGGCCGCCGGCCCGTACCCTCGTAGAGGCGCTCGAGGAAGGCGAGCTCGATCCCGGCCGCGTGCGCGACCAGCAGGCGCCCCTCGAGCGCGGAGAGCAGGCGGTCGGCGACGTCGTCGAGCGCGGGAGCGTCGGCGAGCTCCCCCGGCGTGATCCCGTGGACGCGAATCGACTCGGGCGAGACCGGGACCGGGGGCCGGACGACGAGGTACAGCGAGCTCGCCAGTCGCGCTCGACCGCGCTCGACCGGCACGAGCCCGAGCGAGAGCACGTGGTCGCGACGGAGGTCGAGGCCCGTCAGCTCGAAGTCGAGGACGGCGAAGGACGCCTCTCGCCACGGCGTCGAGCGGCGACGGAGGCGGATCACGGGATGCGGGTTGCGACGCGCGCGTCGAGCGTCCGTTGAGCACGCGCGACCGCTCTGAACGCCTCCTTCAGCTGGCGCCGCGCGAGCGGGGCGAGATCGCCCGGGTCGACGTGGTTGTCGGGCTCGACCCCGCGCTCCACCTGCGCCGCCTGGTGCTCGAGGCGCACGCGGCAGAGCGTGACGAAGGCCTCCTCGAGCTCGAGCGCCGTCTCGCCCGGAAGCGTGCCCCGCGCGGCCGCCGCCCGCAGCCGGTCGACGGTCGACGCCGGGGTCGCTCCGGCAGCGAGCGCGGCGTGTCGGGCGAGGCTCACGATCGGGCTCGTGCCGACGGCCTTCACGTCGAGCGTGCCGACGTGCTCGCCCGAGCGCTCGACGACGAGGTCGCGCAGGAACCCGAGCGGAGGCCGGGTCTCGAGCGCCGCCTGGCCGAGGCGCTCGAGGAAGTAGGGGTGCGACGGCGCGGTGGCGAGGAGCGCGGAGAGCTCGGCCTCGATCCGCAGCGGCCCGGCGACCTCGCGCAGGTCGAGGCCGATCATCGCCATGTGCACGTCCCGGCGGGTCGGCGGTCGCAGCCAGCGCTCGTAGAGCTCGTGCCACCCGTCGCGCGTCAGGCGCCAGCCGGCGTTCCGTGCCATGACGCCGGCGCGGCACTCCCTGTAGCCGCACGCCGCGAGCCATGCGTTCACGCGCTCGGCGAAGACGGCGAAGTACTCGTGGACGTCCTCGTCGTCACCGTCGTACGCGAGGGCGTTGTCCTGATCCGTCGCAAGGGTCTGCTCGCGCCGCGCCTCGCTCCCCAGCGCGAGCCACGCCCAGGGTGCGGGGGGCTCGCCGAGCTCCTCGACGGCGAAGTCGGTCAGCCGCCGCGTCGCCGCGTCGGCGACGGAGGAGAGCAGCGCGAGGACGTCGAGCGGGGCGGCGCTCGCGTCGAGCAGGCGCACGGCGAGGCGCGGGATCTCGGCCGTCGCGCGCGCGAGGGCCTCGACGTCGTGGGCCCGCTCGATCTCGCGGCGGACGACGAGCGGGCTCGCCGACTCGACGGCGAGCAGGGTGGAGTGGTCGAGCGTCCCGGCGAGGCCTCCGTCGCCGTCCACGACGACGGCCTCCTCGACGCCGGCCGCGAGCATGTCGGCGAGCACCTCGAGCACCGGACGGTCGGCGCCGACCGCCAGGGCGCTCCCGGCCACGAGCTCGGACAGCGGCGCGTCGAGCGCCACCTCGCCCGTCGCCACCCGAGCGCGCACGTCCCGGTCGGTCACGATCCCGTATCCACCTCCGTCGCGCGGCACGACGACGCTCGACGCGCCGGCGTCGGTCATCCGCACGGCTGCCTCGCGGACGGACGCCGTCGGCTCGCACACGACCGGAGGCCGCATGCGCGATCCGACGCGTCCCGACACCCACGGCGTCGCGTCGCGGCGGGCCGCGGATCGCTCGAGGCGCTCGGCGAGCGTCGCCGCGAGGTAGCGGACGCCGGCCGGGTCGGCGAGGGCGGCGACCGTCGCCTCCGCGGGGAAGAGGAGGCAGAGGGTGTCCTCGCAGGCGCGCACCGTGAAGGCAGGCGGCATCCCCGAGAGGAGGGACGGGTGGCCGAAGGACTCGCCCTCCTCGAGCACGTCGACGACCCCGTCGTCACCCACGAGCTCAACCGCGCCACGGCGCACGACGAAGAGGTGCTCCGACGGCGGCCCGTCGCGGGTGAGGATCTCGGTGCCGGCCGGGAAGTACTCGATCTCCGCGCTCGCGGCGAGCCGTGTGAGCGCCTCCTCGGTGAGCGCCGAGAACGGCGGATGGCGCTCGAGGAAGCGCGTGACCTCCTCCAGGGTGGAGTGCACGGGCGGCACGACAGGAACGATAGGAGGCAGTCTCGACGGACGTGGTTGACCACGTGTCGTGACAGTCGTAGGATCGCCTCCTTCGTATCCGACCGGTTCGAAACGAGGAGGCAGGCAGTGTCGGAGCAGCAACGAACCATCGGGGCGGTGACCTACCGCGAGGCCGACGCCGAGTACTTCGAGCAGCGACGGCTTCGACGGCACGCGGGCGTCTGGTCGCTCTGGGCGCTCGGGGTCGCCGCAGTCATCTCGGGAGACTTCTTCGGCTGGAACTTCGGTCTCGGCCAGGCCGGCTTCGGCGGTCTCCTGATCGCGACGGTGGTGATCACCGTCATGTACTTCGGCCTCTGCTGGTCGATCGCCGAGATGTCCCCCGCCCTCCCGCACACGGGCGGGGCGTACTCGTTCTCACGCTCCGCCATGGGCCCGTGGGGAGGGTTCGCGACGGGTGTCGCGGAGACGATCGAGTACGTCGTGACGCCGGCCGTCATCGTCACCGGCATCGGCTTCTACATGCAGACGATCGTCGACGACCTGTTCGGCGTCTCGATCGCCACGTGGATCTGGTGGGCGGTCTTCTACCTGGTCTTCCTGGCCCTGAACATCGCCGGGATCGAGGCGACGATGAAGTTCGCCGTCTTCATCTGCCTGCTCTCCCTCGGGATCCTGGGTGTCTTCTACATCGGCGCGATCCCGAACTTCGACGCCGACTTCCTCACGAACATCCCGCCCGAGGGAGACAACTCGAAGTGGCTGCCGTTCGGCGTCGACGGGATCTTCTTCGCGCTGCCGTTCGCGATCTGGTTCTACCTCGCGATCGAGGAGTTGCCGCTCGCAGCCGAGGAGTCGCACGACCCGAAGCGGGACATCCCGCGAGGGACGATGTACGGGCTCGTCACCCTCGTCGTGACGGGCTTCCTCGTGCTTTTCCTGAACACGGGAATCGCTCCCGGCGCGGAGGCGATCGGCTCCTCGGGAGAGCCCCTGCTCGACGGTCTGAAGACCATCTTCGGCGAGGGAACGTCGGCCTCGCTGCTCGGGCTCGTCGCGGTCGCGGGGCTCGTCGCGAGCTTCCACACGATCATCTACGCGTACGGCCGGAACATCTACTCGCTCTCGCGGGCGGGCTACTACCCGCACTTCCTCTCGATCACGCACGGCAAGCGGCAGACGCCGTACGTCGCGCTCGTGGCCGGAGCGGTCATCGGCTACGCCCTGGCGTTCTTGCTGGATCAGGCGGGGAAGCAAGGCTGGCTCGGAGGAAACGTCGGAGCGGCGCTGCTGTACATGGCTGTGTTCGGCGCGGTGATCTCGTACGCCATGCAGTGCATCTCGTTCATCCTCCTGCGCCGGGACATGCCGAACATCGAGCGTCCCTTCCGGAGCCCGGTCGGGGTCGGCGGCGCCGCGGTGGCGGGGATCATCGCGATCGTCACACTCGTGGCGATGTTCTGGAACGAGGACTACCGGGCCGGCGTGTACGGCGTCGCCATCTTCTACGTCGTCGCTCTCCTCTACTTCGCCTTCGTCGGCCGACACCGGCTCATCCTGTCGCCCGAGGAGGAGTTCGCGCTCACGCGCGGCGAGCACGGCCACCCGGAGCGGGAGGGCTACGGGAAGACGCACGTCTCGGACATCCCTGCGGGCTCGGGCGGCTCGTAGGAATCCCGACGTGAATCGATCCGGGCGGGGCCGGCGCGAGTCGGCCCCGCCCGTGAGGAGGACGAGATGCTGAGCTTCGGGGAGTTGAAGGCCGAGGTCGAGGACGGCCGGATCGACACGGTGATTGTCGCCTTCACCGACATGCAGGGGCGGCTGATGGGGAAGCGCCTGCACGGCGACTTCTTCGTCGAGGAGATGGACGCGGGGCACGTCGTCGAGGGGTGCAACTACCTGCTCGCGCTCGACATGGAGATGGACCCGGTGCCCGGGTACCAGATCGCGAGCTGGGAGCAGGGATACGGCGACTTCGGGATGAAGCCGGACCTGACCACTCTCCGCCGGATCCCGTGGCTCGAGGCGACCGCGCTCGTCCTCTCGGACGTCGTCTGGCACGACGGCTCGTCGGTGCAGCCCTCGCCGCGGCAGGTGCTGAAGGCGCAGATGGAGCGGGCCGCGGCGCTCGGGTACACGCCGATGACCGGGTCGGAGCTCGAGTTCTACCTCCTCCGCGAGACGTACCAGGAGGCGTGGGCGCAGCGGTACGAGGAGCTCACGCCGTCGGTGCCGTACATCCTCGACTACCACGTCCTCGCGACGACGTACGACGAGGGCCTCATCCGTCAGATCCGGAACGGGATGCACGGTGCCGGGATCAAGGTCGAGACCTCGAAGGGCGAGGCGTGGCCGGGCCAGCACGAGATCAACTTCCGCTTCGCCGACGCCTTGACCATGGCCGACAACCACGTCGTCTACAAGAACGGCGCCAAGGAGATCGCGTACGCGAACGGCTGCTCGATCACGTTCATGGCGAAGCCGTTCGAGTCGTGGATCGGGAACTCGTGCCACATCCACGCGTCGCTCTTCCGCGACGGGGAGCCCGCCTTCGCGGACGACGACGCCCTCTTCGAGCGCTTCCTCGCGGGCCAGATCGCCTGCGTCGAGGAGCTCGCGATCTTCTTCGCACCGACGATCAACTCGTACAAGCGCTACGCGGCAGGGAGCTGGGCCCCGACGACGCTCGCGTGGGGGTTCGACAACCGGACCTGCGGCTTCCGCATCGTCGGCCACGGCCCCTCGAAGCGGATGGAGACGCGGATCCCGGGCGGGGACGTGAACCCGTACCTCGCCTTCGCCGCGATCATCGCGGCGGGCCTGCACGGGATCGAGAACGAGCTCCCCCTCCCACCGGGGCTCGAGGGGAACGCCTACGAGTCGGACGCGAAGCGGTTCCCGTCCACCATGCGCGACGCGATCGCCGCGCTCGAGGCGGGGACGATGGCGCGCGCCGCCTTCGGCGACCAGGTCGTCGACCACTACCTGAACTACGCCCGCGTCGAGCAGGGGCTGTACGACAAGACGGTCACCGACTGGGAGCGGATGCGCTACTTCGAGCGCGGTTGAGCCTCCGTGCGGGTCGTTCTCATCGCGCACGTCCTGCCGGCCGTGCAGGGGCTGCACGCGCTGCTGCGCGCCCACGGGCACGAGCCGCTCGCGCTCCTCACCACGCGCGTCTACGGCGAGCTCCAGGACCTCCTGTGCGGCGCGCCCGGGGACCTCGACGTCGTGATCCCGGCCGCGCGGGACAGGATCGCGCCGCTGCTCCGCGCGTACGAGCCGGACGTCGTCTTCTGCTTCGGCTTCCCGTGGAAGATCCCATCCGGGGCGATCGAGGTTCCGAGGCACGGGATCGTCAACGGCCACCCGTCGCTCCTCCCGAGGTACCGGGGGCCGAGCCCGGTGTCGTGGGCGATCCGCGCGGGGGAGAGCGAGATCGGGTTCACGTTCCACTACATGGACGCGGAGCTCGACACCGGCAACGTGCTCGGCCAGGTGGCGATCCCGCTCGGCGACGAGCACTCGTGGGACGAGCTGACGCCGAAGCTCGCCGCCGCCGTGGGAGAGCTGTTCCCGGCTGTCCTCGAGCGCGTCGAGCGGGGCGACCCGGGCGACCCGCAGCCCGAGGGCGAGGGAAGCTACTTCTCGTTCTTCGGCCCGGACTACGTGTGGATCGACTGGTCGAGGCCCGCCGTCGAGATCGAGCGGCAGGTGCGTGCCTGGCGCTTCCACTCCCCGCTGCCCGGGGAGCGCGGCGCGCTCGCGGAGATCGACGGCGAGCAGGTCCGCGTCCTCCGCGCGAGCCTCGAGCCGGGTACCGGCCGCGAGCTCGAGTGCGGAGCGGGCACACTCTGGGTGACGGAGACGGAGCCCGCATGAGACCGGTCGTCGGCATCACGGCATACGCACAGGAGGCCCGCTGGGGGGTGTGGCACATGCCGGCTGCGCTCGTTCCCCTCGCCTACGTGCAGGCTGTCGAGAGCGCGGGCGGGCGGGCCGTTCTCATCCCGCCGAGCGAGGAGGGGATCGACGAGACGCTCGACGCGCTCGACGCGGTGATCTTCTCCGGCGGCGCGGACGTCGACCCCGAGCTGTACGGCGCCGAGCCGCATCCCGCGACGGACGTCCCGCACTCGCATCGCGACGCCGGCGAGCTCGCGCTTCTCCACGCGGCGCTCGAGCGGGACCTGCCGACGCTCGCGATCTGCCGTGGGTTCCAGCTCCTCAACGTCGCCCGTGGAGGCGACCTCATCCAGCACCTCCCCGAGGAGGTCGGCCACGACGTGCACAAGCAGGTTCCCGGGGAGTTCACGCACCATCCGGTCGAGGTGAAGCCGGGGACGAGGCTGGCCACGATCGTCGGCGAGGAGCCGCGCGTGACCTCGCACCACCACCAGGCCGTCGGACGCCTCGGCGACGGTCTCGTCGAGTGCGCGTGGGCCGACGACGGCACCCTCGAGGCGCTCGAGGACCCGACCCGGCGATTCGTCGTCGGCGTCCAGTGGCACCCGGAGGCGGGCGGTGACCGGGCGCTGTTCGAGGCGCTCGTCGAGGAGGCC
>CAZODN010000005.1:0-38553 GCA_964578545.1 uncultured Gaiellales bacterium | reverse complement strand
CGAGCGCGAGAAGTAGGCTGACCACCCGTCTTTCCACTCGAGAGGAGTGCTCGTGATCTTCTTCGGAATCGCGATCTACGTGCTGCTGGTCTTGTTCTTCATCGTCGACGTGCTGCGGCAGCCGGCGTCCGCGCTCTCGGGCGTTGGCAAGGCGATCTGGATCGTCGCCGTGGTCGTCGCGCCCGTGCTCAGCTGGATCGTCTACGGCTTCTGGCGGATGCGGCAGAGCCGCGGGCTTCCGAACGTCTAGCGTGTTTGAATCCGCCCGATGACGCTGATCGTCCTCAACCCGGCGACCGAGGAGCCGATCGCGGAGCTCGAGCAGGCGGGCGTCGAGGAGACGGACGAGGCGGTCGCCCGAGCGCGCGAGGCCTTCCCGGCGTGGCGCGCCGTCGCTCCGGGGGACCGGGCGCGCCTGCTCCGACGGCTCGCGACGCTCGTCGAGGAGAACGCGGAGGAGCTCGCCCGCATTGAGTCGCAGAACGTCGGCAAGCCGATTTCCGGCGCGCGGGGCGAGGTGGGGATGGTCGCGCAGGTCTTCCACTTCTACGCCGGCGCCGTGGACAAGCACCTGGGCGAGACGATCCCCGTCGCGGGAGGCGTGGCGGCGACCTTCCGCGAGCCGCTCGGCGTCGTCGGGCTCATCGTCCCCTGGAACTTCCCGCTCAACATCGCGAGCTGGAAGCTCGGGCCTGCGCTCGCGTGCGGGAACACCGTCGTGCTGAAGCCCGCGGAGCTGACGCCGCTCTCGGCGCTCCGGCTCGCGGAGCTCGCGCTCGAGGCCGGGATCCCCGAGGGCGTCGTCAACGTCCTCGTCGGCAAAGGGTCGATCGTCGGCCAGCGCCTCATCGAGCACCCGGACGTGGCGAAGATCGGCTTCACCGGCTCGACGGAGGTCGGGCGGCTCGTCATGCAGGGTGCGGCCGGCACGATCAAGCGCGTGACGCTGGAGCTCGGCGGCAAGTCCGCGAACGTCGTCTTCGAGGACGCCGACCTCGAGCGGGCGGCGGCCGCGGCGCCGTACTCGGTCTTCGACAACGCGGGCCAGGACTGCTGCGCGCGCTCGCGCATCCTCGTCCAGCGCTCCGTCTACGACCGCTTCCTCGAGCTCCTCGTCGAGGCGACACGGGGCGTGGTGGTCGGCGATCCCGCCGACGACGCGACCGAGATGGGGCCGCTCGTCTCCGCGGCGCACCGCGAGACGGTCGCGTCGTTCGTCGAGGGTGAGCCGCTCTTCCGCGGCGACGTCCCCGATGGGCCGGGCTTCTGGTACCCCTGCACGCTCGTCGAGGCGTCGAACGAGGACCGTGTCGCGCGCGAGGAGGTCTTCGGCCCGGTCGCGGCGGTGATCCCGTTCGAGGACGAGGCGGACGCGATCCGCATCTCGAACGACACGCCGTTCGGGCTCTCGGGCTCGATCTGGACACGCGACGGCGCGCGGGCGCTGCGGGTCGCACGCGCGACCGAGTCCGGCGTGCTGAGCGTGAACGCGAACACGTCGGTGCGCGTGCAGACGCCGTTCGGCGGGTTCAAGCAGTCGGGGTTCGGCCGCGAGCTCGGGATGCACGCGCTCGAGGGGTACTCCGAGGTCAAGAGCGTCTTCATCTCCACGGAGGGGTAGGTCATGGCTGGCAGGCTCGAGGGGAAGGTGTGCGTCATCACCGGCGCGGGGGGCGGCATGGGCCGCGAGGCCGCGGTCGTGTTCACGGGCGAGGGCGCGAAGGTCTGCGTCGCCGACCTCGACGAGGCGCTCGCCGAAGAGACCGTCTCGCTGTGCTCCGGGGAGGCCTTCGCGTTCGCCGTCGACGTCGCCGACGAGGACGGCGTCGCCGCGCTCATGCGCGCGACCGCCGACCGCTTCGGCGGGATCGACGTCCTCTACAACAACGCCGGCATCTCGCCGGGTGACGACGCGTCCGTGCTCGAGACGTCCGTCGAGGCCTGGCAGCGCGTGCAGGACGTGAACACGAAGGGCGTGTTCCTCTGCTGCAAGCACGGGATCCCGTACCTCCTCGAGCGGGGAGGAGGCTCGGTCATCAACGTCGCCTCCTTCGTCGCCATCCTCGGGGCGGCGACCTCACAGATCTCGTACACCGCGTCGAAGGGCGCCGTGCTCGCGATGTCGAAGGAGATGGGCGTGCAGTTCGCGCGGCAGGGAATCCGCGTGAACGCGCTCTGCCCGGGGCCGGTCGAGACGCCGCTCCTGCTCGCGATCTACGGGGACGACCCGGCCGCGTTCGCGCGGCGGCAGGTGCACTGGCCGACGGGCCGCCTCGGGAAGCCGCGCGAGATCGTGAACGCGGCGCTCTTCCTCGCGAGCGACGAGTCCTCGTTCGTGAACGCGGCGGCGTTCGTCGTGGACGGCGGCATCACCGCGGCGTACGTCACGCCCGAGTAGCGCTCAGACGCCGACGACTTTCACGAGCCAGCGCCGGTCGCGCTCGCGGTCGAGCTCGAGGAACAGCACGCGCTGCCACTGCCCGAGGCACAGCTCGCCGTTCTGGACGGGGATCGCCTCGCCCGCCGGGCCGAGGAGCATGGACATGCAGTGGGAGTGGCCGTTCGAGGCCTCCATGTCCTCCTCGCAGATGTTCTCCGTCCGGCGGTCCCAGTCGTCGTGCGCGTAGTAGTGCTCGGTCGGCACGAGCCGCTTGAGGAGCACGGCGAAGTCCTCGAGGAACCCGCGCTCCCACTCGTTCACGCGCACCGAGCACGTCGTGTGCGGCGAGTAGACGTTGCAGATGCCGTCCGTGATGCCGCTCTGACGGACCGCCTCCTGCACCTCCTCGGTGATGTCGGTGACGGTGAGCCCGCCGGCGGTGCGCAGCCGATGCTCGAGCTGGAACGTCTTCACGGGATGGACATTGTGTCAGCCGCGGCAGCTCCCGGCGAAACGGAACCGTCGGTTACGCTCGTCCCGGCGGGCCCGTAGCTCAGCTGGTCAGAGCAGCCGACTCATAATCGGTTGGTCCCTGGTTCGAGTCCAGGCGGGCCCATGCTCGAGATCGCACTCACCGAGCGATCCTCGGCGTCGCGCGCGGGGAAGACAGCGCGCCCTCGCTTCGTTTGGAACAATCGTCACGGGCGAGGGAGGTCTCCCTGCCCGATCTGGGAGGACGGGGCCAGCGGCCCAAGGAGGTGACGGCATGAGCCTGCGGATCGGCGACACCGCGCCGGACTTCACCGCGCAGACGACGGAGGGAACGATCTCCTTCCACGAGTGGATCGGTGACTCGTGGGCAGTTCTCTTCTCGCACCCGAAGGACTACACGCCGGTGTGCACGACGGAGCTGGGGTACATGGCGAAGATCAAACCGGAGTTCGACCGTCGTCACGTGAAGGTCATCGGGCTCTCGGTCGACTCCACCGAGGATCACGAGGGATGGCTGCGCGACATCGAGGAGACACAGGGAGCCAGGCCCAACTACCCGATCATCGGGGACGCCGACTTCACCGTCTCGAAGCTGTACGGGATGCTGCCCGCCGAGGTCGGGGGTGAGGCGAGAGACCGGACTGCCGCCGACAACCAGACCGTCCGCAACGTCTTCGTCATCGGGCCCGACAAGAAGGTGAAGCTCGTCCTCGTCTACCCCATGACCACGGGTCGCAACTTCGACGAGGTGCTGAGGGTCATCGACTCGCTGCAGCTCACGGCGAAGCACAAGGTGTCCACGCCCGTGAACTGGAAGGACGGCGACGACGTCATCATCGCCGGCTCGGTCTCGAACGACGAGGCGAAGGAGCTCTTCGGCTCGTGGGAGGAGCCGAAGCCGTACATCCGCATCGTCCCGCAGCCGAGCTGACGCGCGCACGCCCCGCGGCGGCTGACCTGCCCCAATCGGCCCCGTGCGCGTGCGGCGCGGGCCGGGACCGCCGGGTGCAACGGGGGGTCAGGTCTCGAGCGTTGGGCACGCTCGTCGGATCCCGGTGCGAGCGCTGCAACACATGGGACCTGACCCCATGGTGCGCAGCCGCGGTGATCGTTACCTCGTCCGTGAGCTCGATGCCAGCGGCGTCGGCCGCTGTGGGGCACTCGCGAGAGGCGCGTCTTCATCGACCGCGCGACGGATGCCCGCGAAGACGCGGAGCCCTAGCTCTGCCGGATGGAGTGCCGACGCGGCGCCGATCCCAGTCGACGTTCCCGTGACGAGGACGATCCGCGTTCTGCTCGGTCGGCGAGACGCTCACGCTCGCCCGGAGACGGCGTCCTCGACGCGCCGGAAGATCTTCTCGTCGCCGATCATCTCGATCACGCCGCGCGCCCGGAGCCGCTCGAGCGTCGTGTGCTTCACGCGCGCGAGCCGAACGTCCACGCCTCGCTCGTGCATGTCCTCGACGAGGCCCTCGAACTCCTCGACGCCCGTGAAGTCGATGCCGATCATCTCCTCGCAGTCGATGACGAGGACCCGCGCCGGCGGGTCCGCGGCGTCAACCGCGTCGCGCGCCGAAGCCGCGAAGAACCCGGCGTTCGCGTACATGAGCGGCGCGTCGAATCGGTATACGACGAGGCCCGGAATCGGCTCGGCCTCCTCGTGTGCCTCGAGGCTCTCGAACCCGCCGGTCACTCGATCGCGCCCGAGCTCCGAGGCCGACGGGAAGCTCACGTGGTAGATGAGGAGCCCCAACGAGACGGCGACGCCGATGATGATCGCCGGCAGCGTGTCGAGCGTGAGGACAGCGACGAGAACGGCGACGGCGATCCAGAGCTCCTGCTCGTTGATGGCGGAGATGGCAGCAAGCTTTCGAGGATTCGCGCTGTGCCAGAGGGCATGGATCACCACGGCGGCGAGGGTGGCCTCGGGAAGGCTCTCGAAGAACGGGGCGAGGAAGAGCAGCGTGAGCACCACGAGTGCTGCGAGGACGACGCTCGAGATCTGGCTCTTCGCTTTGGCGGAGTCGTTGGCGGCCGTCTTCGACAGGCTGCCGCCGACCACCATTCCGCTCGTGAGGCCCGCGCCGAGGTTGGATGCCCCGAAGGCGATGAACTCTTGGTTGTTCTCGAGCCTGTCGCCGTACTTGCGCGCGAACGAGGTCGCCGCGCCGTACCCCTCGGAGAAGCCGATGAGCGCCACTGCAAGGCCGCCTGCGATCAGGCCGCCGACGTCCGAGCTGGAGAAGTCGGGAAGCCCGACGGCCGGTAGTCCTTGAGGGATGTCGCCGACGATCGAGACGTCGGTGGGCTCGAAGAGCCTGATGTAGACGACACCGAGCACGACAACGGTCAACGCCGCAGGGAGCTTCCGTACGAAGCGCTCCAACCCGAAGAGCAGAGCCAGGCTGACGGCGCCCACCACTGCGGTCGTCCGGTCCCAGTCGCCGAGCTGGCTGAGCGCGTTCCAGAGCTCCTCGAGCGCACTCTCACCGACGACCTCGATCCCGACGAGATCGTCGAGCTGGCCGATGATGATGCTGATCGAGAGGCCGATGATGAAGCCCTCGATCACCGTCTTCGACATGAAGTTGGCGACCCAGCCCAAGCGCAGGAAGCCCGCAGTGACGAGGATCGCTCCGGTGAACAGCGCGAGTGCTGTCGAGAGCGTGACCGCCGAGTCCGCCCCGCCACCCGTGTTGATCTCGGAGATGACGCTCGCCGAGACCGCTGCCGTGGAGGACGACGTCGCGACGACGAGGATCTTGGAACCACCCAGAATCGCGTAGCCGAGCAGCGCGAGCGGCGCCGCGTACAGACCCACCTCCGGCGGTAGGCCGGCGACCCCCGCATACCCCAGCGACTCCGGAACGAGAAGCGCGGCCACCGAGACACCCGCGATAGCGTCGAGCTTCAGCCACGATCCCCATCGGTAGGTGCGGATCCATCCCAGCAGTGGGACGTGGCGGGTCAGCAGGCTCATTGCACTACCTCGAGGTCGTCATCGTCGGTTGCATTCGGTCTCCTTCCCGGGAGAGCCACCGCTCGCTGCGGATGCGGCGCTCCGCGCTGGAGACATCCACACGGCGCACTCGAATCCGAGCGGCTCGATTCTCATCGATCCGGCTCTCGGCTCAGCTCGCGAATGTCGGGTTCACCCCGGGTGACGTGTGGAATCGGCCGAGAGGAGCTCGGCGGAGCGGATCGCTGCAAACAACGGGGTCAGGTCTCCATCGTTGCGCACCGTAACAACGGGGTCAGGCGCCCATGCACCGTCGTCGAATCTCGGCGTGAACGACTGCAACACACGGGACCTGACCCCTGTTGCGTGACCCCTGTTGCGCGGACCAGCGCGAGGAGCCCGGGTGGGCGAGCCCCTCGCTGGAGACGGCGCAACTTCGGGGCCAGGCGTTCGCCTGCGGGGAGAGGAGTCGCGCCGGTAGCCGATATCTGTTCCACATCGTTCGGACGGACACGAGGTTGTCCAGGTGATTTCCACAGCGTCCGGGCCGCAATTTGGGCGAACTCCGTCCGGCCGTCCACAGGCCTGTGGAATCCGTCTCGCGGCGACCGGGCTCAGGCCCGCGGCTAGACTTGAGACGTGGCCGAGTACGGGACGCTGCGGGTGAAGACGGGCCTCGCCGAGATGCTCAAGGGCGGGGTCATCATGGACGTCGTCGACGCCCGGCAGGCCCGCATCGCCGAGGAGGCTGGTGCCTGTGCGGTCATGGCGCTCGAGCGCGTACCGGCCGACATCCGCGTCGAGGGCGGGGTCGCCCGCATGTCCGACCCGCAGAAGATCCGCGAGATCCAAGAGGCCGTCTCCATCCCCGTGATGGCGAAGTGCCGCATCGGCCACTTCGCGGAGGCGCAGATCCTGCAGGAGCTCGAGGTCGACTACATCGACGAGTCCGAGGTGCTGACGCCCGCGGACCTCGCGCACCACGTCGACAAGTGGGCGTTCACCGTCCCCTTCGTCTGCGGCGCGACGAACCTCGGAGAGGCGCTTCGCCGCATCTCCGAGGGAGCCGCGATGATCCGGACGAAGGGCGAGGCCGGGACCGGGGACATCGTCAACGCGGTCACCCACATGCGCGCCGTGTTCGGCGCCATTCGCCAGCTCCAGGCGCTGCGCGGGGACGAGCTCTACGCCGCTGCGAAGGAGCATCGCGCCCCATACGAGCTCGTCCGCTGGGTCGCGGAGAACGGACGGCTTCCCGTCGTCACGTTCACCGCCGGCGGGATCGCGACGCCGGCCGACGCCTCGCTCTGCATGCAGCTCGGCGCAGACGGAGTGTTCGTCGGCTCGGGCATCTTCAAGTCCGGCCGCGACCCGGACGTCGACTTCGACGGGTGGGTCGAGGACGTCTCCCGCCGTGCGCGCGCGATCGTCGAGGCGACGACGCACTTCGACGACCCGAAGGTTCTCGCCGAGGTCTCCACGGGGCTCGGGCAGCCGATGGTCGGGATCTCCGCGAGCTCCCTCCCCGAGGAGGAGCGGCTCGAAGTCCGCGGCTGGTAGCCGCGCCGCATGGAGAGACCGCTGCGCATCGGCGTGCTCGCCCTGCAGGGCGCCTTTCGCGAGCACGCGCACGCGCTGCAGGCGCTCGGCGCCGAGGTCGTGGAGGTGAGGCTCCCCGCCGACCTCGACGGGCTCGACGGGCTCGTGATCCCCGGCGGGGAGTCGACGACGATCACGCTGCTCGCCCGGTCGTTCGGGCTCGACGAGGCGCTCCGGCGGTTCGACGGGCCGGTCCTCGGGACGTGCGCCGGCACGATCGTCCTCGGCCGCGACCACTACGGCCTCGCGGACGTCGAGGTCGAGCGGAACGCCTACGGCCGCCAGGTGAAGAGCTTCGAGGCCGACGTCGCGCTCCGCGGCGACGACGTGCCGCTCCGCGGCGTGTTCATCCGCGCCCCCCGCGTCCGCTCGCTCGGCCCCGGGGTCGAGGTGCTCGGCGAGCTCGACGGCGAGCCCGTCCTCGTGCGCGACGGACGCTTCCTGCTCGCGACCTTCCACCCGGAGCTGACGGACGACCTGCGCGTGCACGACCTCTTCCTGGAGACGATCCGCGAGGAGCAGCGTGTCCGGGCATAGCAAGTGGTCGTCCATCAAGCACAAGAAGGGCGCGGCGGACGCGAAGCGCGGCCAGCTCTTCTCGAAGCTGTCGAAGGCGATCATCGTCGCGGCGAAGGAGGGAGGGTCCGACCCCGCCGGCAACCTCGCGCTCCAGAACGCGATCGAGAAGGCGCGCTCCTACTCGATGCCGAAGGACAACATCGAGCGGGCGATCGCGAAGGGCTCCGGTGCCGACTCCGAGGGCACGAGCTACGAGACGGTCGTCTACGAGGGTTACGGCCCGGAAGGCGTCGCGGTGCTCGTCGAGGCCCTGACCGACAACCGCAACCGCACCGCGTCCGAGGTGCGGCACCTGTTCACGAAGCACGGCGGCAACCTCGGTACGACCGGCGCGGTCGCCTGGCAGTTCGAGCGCACAGGGATCGTGATCGTTCCGGCCGAGGGCGTCGACGAGGAGGCGCTCCTCCTCGTGGCCGCCGACGCGGGCGCGGACGACGTGACCCTGGACGGGTCGACGTTCGAGGTCTCGGTCGCCCCCGAGCGCCTCGTCGCCGTCCGGGAGGCGCTCGAGGCGGCCGGGCTCCCCGTCGAGTCGGCGGGGCTGGCGATGATCCCCAAGGTCACGGTCCCGATCTCGGACGAGGCCACCGCGCGCAAGGTCGTGCGGCTCGTCGAGGGCCTCGAGGAGCAGGACGACGTGCAGGACGTGTACGCGAACTTCGACATTCCCGAGACGGTTCTCGAAGCGGTCGCGTCCTGACCGCGGTAGCGTCCTTCCCGAACGTGGCGATCGCGGCATCGCACTCCTCCGCCCTGAGAGCGAAGCGAATCGAGTCGCTCCTCTCCGCGCGCCTCTTCGTCGAGCCGCAGCTCGTCGGCGACCGGATCGTCTTCTGCTCGAACTCGAGCGGCCACCTCAGTCTCTACGCGATGGACGACGTCGGAGGCGTGCCGGAGCCGCTGCTCCCGCCGCAGGTCGCCCTGCAGAACCCGGAGCTCCTCGGAGGCCACCTCTTCCACGTGCTTCCGCGCCTCGGACAGATCCTCGTGATGATCGACTCCGACGGCGACGAGAACTACCTGCCCTACCTCGTGCCCGTCGAGGGTGGCTTCCCGGAGCTCCTCTCGGAGGCGTTCGCGGGCGGCCGGGCGCACCTGATCGAGATCGACGACGAGGCGGACGTCGCCTACTTCGCCATGGAGTCGCGGGAGGAGGCGCTCATCTCCGCGGTACGCGCCGATCTCGGGCCGGGAGAGGTGGAGACGCTCTGGCAGAGCCCCTACGGCGCGTTCCCGGTGGCGTTCACCCCGGATCACTCCCGCGTCGTGCTCTCCGACGGCTACACGATGGGCGACGTCGTGCTCTACGAGATCGACGGGGGCGAGCGGCGAATGCTCTTCGGCACGCCGATCGAGGAGCGCGAGCCAGGTGTGCAGGTCGTGCCCTCGGGGATCCGCGCGGGCCATGGCACCGCGAGCGGGGCCGGCGTGCTGCTCACGACCACGCTCTTCGAGGACACGGGCACGCTCGGGTACCTCGAGCTCGTGCGCCCGGGCGAGATCCAGCCCGTGTCGATCACGGGGCTCGAGCACGAGGGAGCGGGCGAGCTCGACCGCATCCTCCACCTCGAGGGCGACCGCTTCGCGGTCCTCTTCAACATCGACGGGTGCTCGTGGGCGTACGACGGGCGCTTCGACGAGCCGTCCCGCTCGTTCGCCGTCGAGCGCGTGCTCGTCGGGGCGGGCGAGCTCTCCGGCGGCGTGATCCACGGCCTCGGCCACGACCCCTCGAGCGACCGGTTCGTCGTCTCGTTCTGCACGGCGACGAGCCCGACGCAGCTGTACGTGCTCTCCACCGACGTCTCGACGCCGCCCGCCCAGCTGACCCGGGAGCGCGTGCTCGGCCTGGCGTCGGAGCTCCTCTCGCCGGGCGAGGACGCCTCGTTCACCTCCCACGACGGCCTGCGCGTGTCCGCGCGCCTCTACCTGCCGTCGCCCGAGCTCGGCTTCGAGGGGCCGCGGCCCCTCGTCTACTACGTCCACGGCGGCCCGCAGAGTCAGGAGCGGCCGAACTTCGCCTGGTTCTCGATGCCCTTGATCCAGATCCTCACGCTCGAGGGGTTCGCTGTCTTCGTCCCGAACGCGCGCGGGTCGACGGGCTACGGGCTCGCGTACGCGAAGAAGGTCGACCACGACTGGGGAGGGCAGGACCGCCTCGACCACGTCCATGCGATGACCCAGGTCCTGCCGAGGGACGACCGCGTGGACACGTCCCGAGCCGGCGTCGTCGGGCGCTCGTACGGCGGCTACATGACGCTCACGCTCGCGGCGCGACACCCCGAGCTCTGGAGCGCCGCGGTGGACATGTTCGGCCCGTACGACCTCTTCACGTTCATGGACCGCCTCCCGGAGACCTGGAAGCCCTACTTCGCGCTCGCCGTCGGCGACCCCGAGAAGGATCACGACTTCCTCGTCGAGCGCTCGCCGAGGACCCACATCGCGAACGTCACCTGCCCGCTGCTCGTCATCCAGGGGCAGAACGACCCGCGGGTCGTCGAGCGGGAGTCGCGGGACGTCGTCGAGGAGCTGCGCGCCCTCGGGCGCGAGGTCGAGTACCTCGTGTTCGAGGACGAGGGCCACGACGTCCTCAAGCTCGGAAACCGCGTCCGCTGCTACGACGCGATCGTCGGGTTCTTCGCGCAGCACCTGACCTGAGAACCTGGTACGGTCGGCGCCTGGTGGCGCGCCGGCTCTCGCCCTGGGCGAGCACGAACTGCACCGGCTGATCCTCGAGCGCACGAACGATCTCTGAGAGGTGGCGGCTTCGGGTGCTGCCGCTCGTGGTGCCTCTCCCAGGACCGACGTCCGGGGGGCCGAATACCTTCTCCACGTGAAAGTCCTCGGCATCGACCCAGGGACGGCTGCGTGCGGGTACGGGATCGTCCACGGAAGCGGCGGGCGCCTGCGGGCGGCGGGCTCCGGCTGCTGGCGGACCTCCGCCCGGGAGCCGCTCGACGCACGCTTGCTGACGATCTTCGAGGGCGTGCAGGCGCTCGTTGCGGAGCACGAGCCGGACGCCGTCGCCATCGAGGAGTCCTACGTGGGTGCCGACGCCCGCATCGCGCTCTCCGTCGGGCAGGCCCGCGGCGCCGTGCTCGTCGCGGCCGCGTCCGCCGGGGTCGACTGCGTCGAGTACGCGCCCGCCCACGTGAAGCAGGCGCTCTGCGGGTACGGGCGCGCGGAGAAGGCCCAGGTGCTCCGGATGGTCACGCTCGTCCTCGGCCTCGACGGGAGACCGGCGTCGTCGCACGAGGCCGACGCGCTCGCGGTCGCGATCTGCCACGCGCTCGCGCCGCCGAGGCTCGCGGAGGCGGCTCGGTGATCTCGCGGCTGCGCGGCGCGCCGGCGGGGCGCACGGCCGACGGTCTCGTGGTCGACGTCGGCGGCGTGGGGTACCTCGTCGCCGCGACGCCGAGCGCGCTGCGCCGGGCCGACGGTGCCTCGGAGGTGACGCTCGAGACGTACCTCCACGTCCGCGAGGACGCCCTCCAGCTGTACGGCTTCGCCGACGCCGCCGAGCGCGAGCTCTTCACGCGGCTCCTCGGCGTCTCCGGGATCGGCCCGAAGGTCGCGCTCGCCGTCGTCTCGAGCGCACCGCCCTCCGATCTCCTGAACGCGATCGCGCTCGGGGACGCGGCGCGCTTCCGGGCCATCCCCGGGATCGGCACGAAGACCGCCGAGCGGATCGTTCTCGAGCTGAAAGGCTCGGTCGCCGACGCGATCGTCGCGGTCGCGGAGGCGGCGGCTCCGGGCGAGCTCGTCGCCCGCGAGGCGCTCGTGGAGCTCGGCTACACCGTCGTCGAGGCAGAGCGCGCGCTCTCCGGCGTCGATCCCGACCTCCCGCCCGAGGAGCGTGTGCGCGAGGCCCTCCGGAGGGCGGCGTGACGAGCCAGTTCCTCGCCCCGGTCCTCCGCGAGGAGGATCAGGAGGTCGAGCAGACGCTCCGGCCGCGGCGGCTCGACGAGTTCGTCGGCCAGGAGCGCGTCAAGGAGCAGCTGGAGATCGCGCTCGAGGCCGCGAAGGCGCGCGGCGACGCGCTCGACCACGTCCTCCTCGTCGGCCCGCCCGGCCTCGGCAAGACGACGCTCGCCACGATCGTGCGGGAGGAGCTGGGCGTCGGCCTCCGGACCGTCGCCGGGCCTGCCCTCGAGCGCAAGGGCGACATGGCCGCCATCCTCACGGGCCTCGAGCCGCGCGACGTCCTCTTCGTCGACGAGATCCATCGCGTCAACCGTGCGATCGAGGAGATCCTCTACCCGGCCCTCGAGGACTTCCGCCTCGACATCGTCGTCGGCCAGGGGGCAGGCGCTCGGACGCTCACGATCGACCTCCCGCCGTTCACGCTCGTCGGCGCCACGACGCGCACGGGCCTCCTCACGACGCCTCTCCGCGACCGATTCGGGATGACCTTCCGCCTCGGCTACTACGACGCCGGGGAGCTCGGCACCATCGTGCGCCGCTCGGCCGGAATCCTCGGCGTCGAGGTCGAGGGCTCGGCCGCCGAGGAGATCGCGCGGCGGGCGCGGGGCACGCCCCGGGTCGCGAACAGGATCCTCAAGCGCGTTCGCGACTTCGCCGAGGTCCGGCACGCGGGCGCGGTCACACTCGACGTCGCCCGTGAGGCCCTCGAGCTGCTCGAGGTGGACGGCATCGGCCTCGAGCGCACGGATCGCGAGCTCCTGGAGACGATCGCGGTCAAGTTCGGCGGTGGGCCTGTTGGGCTCTCGACGCTCGCCGTTTCGCTCGGCGAGGAGCCCGACACGATCGAGGACGTGTACGAGCCCTTCCTGCTCCAGCTCGGCTTCCTCCAGCGGACGCCCCGGGGGCGTGTGATCACGGCGCTCGGGCGTGAGCACGTCGGTGCCGCGTCGGCATCGGACGGGCTCTTCTGACGTGTCGACGCACCTCTGGACGCCCGGCGCCGCCGGCCCGCTCGACGAGCTCGTCGCCAGGGTGGGCAGGATCGTGGGCGCGTTCGCCGCGGAGAACGGGCTCGAGCAGGCCGAGGTGCGCATCGAGCTCGCGGACGGCTCGCGCCACACGGTCGCGTCGCTGACGCCCGAGCCGGGCTTCGGGTTCTTCTCCTTCACGCCGCATGCGGACGACGGCCACGAGCCGCGCCGGGTGATCGTCCCGATCGGGCTCGTCCGGTCGATCGAGGTCTCCGCGCCCGACCCCGAGCGGCCGTTCGGCTTCGTCGTCGAGTGACGGGACGTCCGGCGCTCGCGCGGCGCCGGGCTAGCCGCGGTACTGCAGCTCGTGCCAGGAAGGCACGGGCGCGAGCTCGAGCAGGACGCGGCCGCCCTGGGGCTCTGCGTACCCGAAGTCGCCGGTGTCGTCGACCCAGGACACGTCGAGGAGGCCCTCCTTCACGCGATGGTCGAGCCACGCCCCGCGGAAGACGAGCTTGCGAAGCCAGTACACGAGCGACTCCCCGTTCACGAGCGATACCCGCTCCCAGTGCCGCACGAGGTAGAGGCCGAGCCCGCTCCGGGGATCGGCGATGCGCCCGTCGGCGACGAGCTCGACGAGGTCCCCGACCTCGCCCTCGTCGAGGTCGTTCGAGGCGACGAGACCGATCCGGACCGCCGCTCCCGTGACGCGCTCCTCGAAGTCACGGGCGCTGAACTCGAACCGGTGCCCGAGGAACTCGACGACGAAGTCGTCACCCGAGCGATAGTTGGCGACGAGCATCGCACTCAGGGTATCTAGGCTTCGGTACGTGCACGGGTGGAGGCTCTGGGCGGTGATGGTGGTCGTGATCCTCGCGATCTGGCTCGTCGGTGCGGCCGTCACGAAGTACACGCTCGAGGAGATGGCGTTCGTGACGCCGCTCGCGGTCGTCGTCCTCGGGGCGACGGTCGGGATCGTCCTCCTCTGGGTGAAGGTCGTGCACGACTCCGTCCGGCGCCGCCGCGGCGGGTAGGCGACCGGAACGCCGTCCGGCTCTCTCCGTACCGTCCCTCCCGTGACGGGGACGTGGACGATCGCGCCCGTGGGGCTAGAGCAGGCGGCGGCGCTCGCCGCCGAGCTCGGGATCTCGGAGGTGACCGCGTCCGTCCTCGTGCGGCGCGGCTACGAGACCCCGGCCGCCGCCCGAACGTTCCTCGACGCCGAGCTGCCCGGGCACGACCCCCTCCTCCTCGGTGACATGGCGGCAGCCGTCGAGCGGATCCGGGGGGCGATCGACGCCGGCGCGCGCATCTGCGTCCACGGCGACTACGACGTGGACGGGATCTGCGCGACGGCGCTCGCCGTGCTGCTCCTCCGGGAGCTCGGCGCCGAGGCCTCGTGGCACCTGCCGAGCCGCTTCGAGGAGGGCTACGGGCTGTCCCACGAGACGCTCGCGCGCCTCGCCGACGACGGGATCGACCTCGTGCTGACGGTCGACTGCGGGATCACGGCCGTCGAGGAGGTCGCCGAGGCCCGCGCCAGGGGCCTCGACGTCGTGGTGACGGATCACCACCGACCCGGCGACGCCCTTCCCGACTGCCCGATCGTGGCGACCCGCCCCTCGTCGTACCCGTTCCCCGAGCTCTCCGGCACGGGCGTCGTCTTCAAGCTCGGCGAGGCGCTCCTCGGCTCCGGCCACCCGTCGCTCGCACGCCACCTCGACCTCGTCGCCCTCGCCACGATCGCGGACGTCGTCCCGCTCGTGGACGAGAACCGCGCGCTCGCCTCGGCCGGCCTCAGAGCCCTCGCCTGCACGCGCAGGCCCGGCCTCCAGGCCCTCATGAAGTCGGCGTCGGTCGATCCCGCCGCCGTCGACGCCGGCGCCGTCGGCTTCCGCCTCGCGCCCCGCATCAACGCCGCCGGGCGGCTGGGGAGGCCGGACCTCGCGCTCGAGCTCGTCCTCAGCGAGGATGCCGACGAGGCGCGCCGGCTGGCAGCCGAGCTCGAGGAGCTCAACCGCGACCGGCAGGCGGTGGAGGAGCGGATCGTCCGGGAGGCCACCGCGCTCGTGGAGTCGATGCCCGAGGCCGGGCGCAGGAGGCGGGGCTACGTGCTGTGGAGCGAGGACTGGCACGAGGGCGTGATCGGCATCGTGGCGTCGCGCCTCGTCGAGCGGTTCGGCCGGCCGGTCGTCCTCCTCACCGGATCGCGGGAGGGGTGGAAGGGGTCGGGCCGCTCGGTGCCCCGCTTCGACCTCCACGGCGCTTTCGCGGCGTGCGCGGACCACCTCGACCGCTTCGGCGGGCACCGGGCAGCGGCCGGGCTCTCGATCGACCCGGCTCGCATCGAGGGCTTCGCGAAGGCATTCGCGGACCACGCCGACGCGCACCTCGCCGAGGACGACCTGCGCGACGTCACGGTCGTCGACGCGGTCGTCTCCGCCGCCGACCTCACGCTCGAGCTCGCCCACGAGCTCGAGCGGCTCGCTCCGTTCGGGCTCGGGAACCCCGACGTCACCCTGCTCGTCCCTGCCGCCGAGGCGGTGTCGCCGGCGACCGTCGGGGAGGGGAAGCACCTTCGCTTCAGGGTGCGGCAACACGGACGCGATGCCGGGACGGCGATCGCGTTCGGCCTCGGGCGCCAGCTCGACCGGCTGCGGACGGGCGCGCTCTTCGACATCGCCTGCCGCCTGAAGGAGAACCGCTGGAACGGCACCGTCTCCCCGCAGCTCGTCGTGCGGAGGATCTTCGAGACGCCCAGCCGGTACGAGTCCCTGCGGGCGCGCTTCGCCGACCTGTGGCGGGCCGGCGAGGACGCGTGGACCCCCGACGCGCGCCGGGTCTTCGGCGAGCTGGGGCTCGAGGCAGGGTCGACGCGGAGGACGCAGCTCCTCGAGTCCGAGTCCTTCCGGGCGCTCCTCGACGACCTCGAGCTTCCGCGCGCCGCGTAGCTCAGCCTGGACGGGGAGGCGCGGGGAGCAAGGCGTCGCGCATCGCGATCGCGAGCCGGCGCGCCGCGCGCTGCCGGAGCCAGAGACGGAGCCTGCGCATCGCGGATCCGGATTCTCCGCGCCGGCGCGCGCTCCTCCCGCCGGGAAGGGGACGGGAGACCGGCTCAGTACACTGGGCAGATGAGCGTCCTGGACGCCAAGCGCCACCACGACGACCTCGTCGAGGAGCTCATCGCGGAGGTCGTCGCGTACAACCCCGACGTCGACCGGGAGCTGCTGCGGCGTGCCTTCGAGGTCGCCGAGCGCTCGCACGCGGGCCAGACGCGCCGCTCGGGCGAGGAGTTCATCCACCACCCGCTCGGCGTGGCGCGGATCTGCGCGGAGCTCCATCTCGACGAGCAGACGATTGCCGCCGCGCTCCTCCACGACGTGGTCGAGGACACGGGGCTCGACCTCGAGGAGGTCCGGGCCGAGTTCGGGCCGGACATCGCGCAGCTCGTCGAGGGCGTCACGAAGCTCTCGCGCATCAGCTTCCAGAGCCGCGAGCAGGCCGAGGCCGAGAACTACCGGAAGATGATCGTCGCGATGGCGCAGGACGTGCGCGTCATCCTCATCAAGCTCGCCGACCGGCTGCACAACATGCGCACGATCGAGTACCTGGGCCGGCAGAAGCAGGCCCAGAAGGCGCGCGAGACGCTCGAGGTGTACGCGCCGCTCGCCCACCGGCTCGGCATCCACGCGCTGAAGTGGGAGCTGGAGGACCTCGCGTTCCAGACTCTGCATCCACGCAAGTACACGGAGATCAAGGCGATGGTCGCCGACCAGCAGGCCGACCGCGAGGCGCAGGCGGCGACCGCGGCCGAGATCCTAGAGCTCGAGCTGACGAAGGCGGAGATCCCCGCCGACATCACCGGGCGCGCGAAGCACCTCTACTCGATCTACGACAAGATGGCCAAGCGGGGGCGCGAGTTCAACGAGATCTACGACCTCACGGCGCTCCGCGTCATCTGCGAGCGCTCCGGCGAGGAGGGAACGCGCGACTGCTACGCCGCTCTCGGTCTCGTCCACTCGCTCTGGAAGCCGATGCCCGGCCGCTTCAAGGACTTCATCGCGATGCCGAAGCTGAACCGCTACCGCTCGCTGCACACGACGGTGATCGGGCCGGAGGGGAAGCCCCTCGAGATCCAGGTCCGGACGCGCGAGATGCACGAGGAGGCGGAGTACGGGGTCGCCGCGCACTGGCTCTACAAGCGCGGCCGGGCGACGAAGACCGACGACGAGTGGCTGAGCTGGGTGAAGTCCCTCATGGACTGGCAGTCGGACGAGCAGGACCCGGGCGAGTACATGCGCAGCCTCCGGACCGACCTCTTCGACGACGAGGTGTACGTCTTCACCCCGAAGGGCGAGGTGAAGGTCCTGCCGGCGGGGGCCACGCCGATCGACTTCGCGTACGCCGTGCACACGGACGTCGGGCACCGGACCGTGGGGGCGAAGGTGAACGGCCGGATCGTCCCACTCCACTACCGGCTCTCGAGCGGCGACTTCGTCGAGATCCTGACGAGCAAGTCCGGGCGCGGTCCTTCCCGGGACTGGCTCGCGGTCGTGAAGTCCTCGCGCGCCAGGAACCGGATCCGGCAGTGGTACCAACGCGAGACGCGCGGGGAGACGGAGGCCAAGGGCCGCGAGATCCTCGACCAGGCGCTCAAGGCCCAGAAGCTCCCCTACCGCAAGCTGCAGGGGTCGAGCGTCCTCGCGCAGGTGATCCGCGAGACGGGCTTCAAGAAGGCCGAGGACTTCTACGTCGCCCTGGGAGCGGGGAAGCTCCCGCCGGCGCAGATCGTCAACAAGGTGATCCAGCGCCTCAAGACCGACGAGGTCGTCGAGCCGCCCGCGATCACGACGAAGCCGACGCGGGCGCGGAGCGCCGTCTCGAGCGACACGGTCGGGATCTCCGTCCCGGGGGTCGAGGACGTCCTCGTCCGGCTCGCGAAGTGCTGCACGCCCGTCCCGGGCGACGCGGTCGTCGGCTACATCTCGATGGGTCGCGGGATCACCGTCCATCGCGAGGACTGCCCGAACGTGAAGGCGCTCCAGCGCAACCCCGAGCGGTTCACGACCGTGGAGTGGGAGGGAGGCGCATCCGCCGGCTTCCTCGTCCAGATCGCGGTGGACGCGTGGGACCGCGCGCGGCTCCTCGAGGACGTCGCGAGGACGTTCGCGGAGCACGGAGCGAACATCGTCTCCTACGGCGGCGTCGTCGAGGACGGCATGGCTCGCAACTGGTACACGGCCGAGGTGGGAGAGGTGAAGGAGCTCCGCTCGCTGCTCACGGCGCTCCGGAACCTGGACGCCGTGTTCGACGCCTACCGCGTCACGCCGTCCTGACGCCTCCTACCGGCCGGGGCGCGCGACGACCGAGACGGGCCGCGCGTACACGAGGTAGCGCTGGCTCGCGAAGAACCGCGGGTGGCACGCCTGGAGCACGAGCTCCTCGCGCCGGCGGGACTCGAGCACGGAGAGGTCGTTGTCGTCGACGATTCGGTGGCCGGTGACGCGGTACTCGAAGGACGCGTACGGGAGCTCGAGGCTGATCCGGTCGCCGGGCCGGAGCCGGTCGATCTCGCCGAGCGGCGCGCCGTAGGTCGTCCGGTGGCCCGCGATGTAGACGAGCTCCCGCTCGCCGGGCATGAACGTCTCCAGGTGACGGCCGGGCCCGCGGCGCAGGTCGCCGGCGCTCGTCCCGTTGACGACCACCGCGTCGAGGTCGAGCCGCGGCACCGCGAGCTTCGCGATCGCATCGCCCTCGCCGGCCGCGAGCCGGTAGCGGCGGGCCTCTCGGCGGACGTCCGCTCTCGGCGGCCTCGAGGCGACCGGCTTCGTGGGCTGCGCAGGCTGCCGGACGGGCTCCCAGCCGGAGAACTGGCGGTCGAGCTGCGACTCGAGCCGTCGCTGCTCGTACGCTGTGTAGGCGGTCGTGAAGGGATCCTTCCAGAGGTAGACCGTGGCGGCCCAGGCGAGGACGCCGAGACCGACGACGAGCAGGAGGGTTCCGAGACGGTGCCTCATGACCGGACTCATAGAGTAGGGCGGCGGTGCGGGCGGTAGCCGCCACGCGGATCGTCTCGGCCCGGCGCGCCCGCGCGCTCGCCGTCGCAGGGGCGACGGCGGCGATCGTCGTGGCAGCGAACGCGAGCCAGGGCGCGTACTTCTCGCAGTCGTGGGGCTGGGTCGCGCTGGCGTTCCTCGCCCCGACGACGGTTCTCGCGCTGCTCGAGCGAGTGACGATCCCGGGGCCGCTCCGCCTCGCCTTCCTGGGCGCCGTGGGGAGTCTCGCCGTCTGGATCGGGCTCTCGGCGATCTGGTCGCTGAGCCCGGCGGGATCGATCCGAGAGGTCGAGCGGATGCTCGCGTACCTTGCGCTCGCGCTCGCCCTCGCGTTCGTCGTTCGACGGGGCGACGTCGTCGCTGTCCACTCCGGCGCGCTGCTCGGTATCTCGCTCGTGACCGGGTACGCCCTCGCGACGAGGCTCTTCCCAGACCGCTTCGACACGTTCTCCGAGCCCGAGCTTCCCTACCGGCTCGCCGAGCCGATCGGCTACTGGAACGCGCTCGGGCTCCTTGCGACCCTGGGAATCCTCCTCGCGCTCGCGCTTGCGGCCCACTCCCGTCGCACTCTCGCCGCGGCCGCGGCCGCGGCGACCGTGCCCGTCCTGGTCGCGACCCTCTACTTCACCTTCAGCCGCGGAGCCTGGGGGGCTCTGCTCGTCGGGCTGATCGCGATGACCGCGCTCGACCCACGCCGGCTGCGGCTCCTCTGGACTGCCGTCGCGATCGTTCCTGCGGCGATCGTGACCGTCGCAGTGGCGTCGAGCCAGGAGGCGCTGACCCGCCAGGACGCGGACATTGCCGAGTGGGAGCGGCAGGGCCATCGGCTGGCGCTCGTCGTGCTCGTCCTCGCCGGAGGCACGGCACTTCTGGGAGCCGGCGCGCACCTGGTCGCGCGTCACGTCGCGGTCGGGCGACGCACACGGCGGGCGTTCGACATCGTCCTCGTCGCGATCGCGGTCGGCGCGGTGGTTGGTGGCCTGGCTGCGGTTGGCGGGCCGGCCGCCGGCGCGTCCGAGATTCGCGACCGGTTCGAGCGCGAGCCGGTGGCGGGCGTGGACTTGAACGATCGCCTCTTCAGCGTGTCGGGAAACGGGAGGAGCGAGCAGTTCCGCGTGTCCTGGGATAGCGGCACCGAGAAGCCCGTCGTCGGGTACGGCGCGGGTACCTTCGAGTACCTCTGGTACGAGCGCCGCCCGGCGCCGCTGGTCGTCCGGGACGGTCACTCGCTCTACTTCGAGACCTTCGCCGAGCTCGGTGTCGTCGGAACGGTGCTCCTCGCTGCGGCGCTCGCGCTCCCGCTCGTCGGGGCAGCGAGGGCGAGGAGGTCACGACTCGCCGCCGCCGGCGGAGGGGCCTTCGTTGCCTGGGGCGCCGCCTCCGCGGTCGACTGGCACTGGGAAGTCGTCGGGGTGACCATGACCGCACTCCTCGTGGGCGGCATCTGTCTGGCCGCGGCGGAGCGGGGGAGGCCGGGCCCCCTCGGCGCTCGGGGACGGACAACGGTGACTCTCGCAGGGGTCGCGCTCAGCCTCGTCGCGGTGGTGGGTCTCGTCGGCAACCAGGCGCTCTTCGCGGCGCGGGAGGCGGTGGCGCGGGAGGACTGGAGCACCGCGCGCACTCACGCGAACCGCGCACGTGCGCTTCTCCCGTGGTCGTTCGAGCCGGAGATCGTCCTCGGCGACGCGTACGCCGGGCTCGGTGACCGACAGGCCGCGCTCGGCGCGTACCGCGACGCCGTGACCACCGACTCCCGCAATTGGGTCGCGTGGCTGCGGCTCGCGCAGCTCGCGAGCGGCGAGGAGCGGACGCGTGCCTACGCGAGAGTGCGCAAACTCAACCCCCGCGAGGGGGCGCTGCCAGGCGAGGACGCGTCGACGCCGGGCTAGCCCTTGCGGCGCTCGCGGCGGCGCAGCGCGACACCGGTGGCGACGAGCACGCCCCCGATCGCGACGACGCCGAGGAGCGAGAGGCCCGTGTTCGGCAGCGACTCGGCCTCGGACGCCGTCTCGCTGCCGGTCGTCGCCGATACCTTCACGCCGGCGACCTTCGTCCCGTACTGGTCTCCCGCCGACGAGGGCGTCTGCGCGTACGCAGCTCCCCCGAGCGCCAGGAACAGACCGAGCACGAGCGCCACGTATGCGGCCGCGAAGGCCACGGAAGAACCTCGACTCCTACCCATCCCTCACCTCCTCTCGCAGCCTACCCGCTTCGGGTGACAGCGACATACTGGACTTTAGTCCAGGTTGCGTCAGGGGCGCTCGGCGAGGGTGACCTCGACGGTGATCGTCTTCCCGCCGCGGAGGATCGTGAGCTGAACCGTGTCGCCGGGGCTCTTCGTGTCGACGGCGGCCTGGAGGTCGCTCGGGGAGGTCACCCTCGTCCCGTCGAACGCGACGATCACGTCACCGCCGGTCGGGACGTCCTCGCCGTCGACGGTCGTCGAGCCGGTCGCCGCCTTCAGCCCTGCGGCCGCAGCCGGCGTGCCGGGCTCGACGGCGGTCACCATGACACCCTCGGGCACGGAGTCCATCCTGATCCCGAGGTACGCGTGCTCGACTTCCCCGCGCGCGACGAGCTGCGTCACGATCGACTGCACGGTGTTGGACGGGATCGCGAAGCCGACGCCGTCGGAACCGCCCGACTCGCTCTCGATCTGCGCGTTCACGCCGATCACGCGCCCGCGGTCGTCGAGCAGGGGGCCGCCCGAGTTCCCGTGGTTGATCGCGGCGTCGGTCTGGATCGTGTCCCTGATCAGGTACCTGTTCGGCGCCGTCATCTCGCGGTGGAGCGCGCTCACGATTCCCTGCGTCAGCGTCCCCTCGAGGCCGAACGGGCTCCCGAGGGCGAGGACGGGATCGCCCACCGAGACCTCGCTCGAGTCTGCGAGGCGGAGCGGCTCCAGGATCGACTGCGGCGCGTCGACCTTCAGGACGGCGAGGTCGGTCGAGGGGTCGGCGCCGACGAGGGTCGCCTCGTACTCGGTGCCGTTCCAGAGGCTGACCGAGAAGCTGTCGGCTCCCGAGACGACGTGCTGGTTCGTCACGATATGCCCCTGCTCGTCGTAGACGAAGCCCGAGCCCTGCGCGCTCGCCGATGGGCCCCCGAAGGAGCCGCCGCTCGTCGCGCTGATCTCGACGACGCCCTTCGAGGCGCGGGCGTAGATGTCGGAGACGGTCGGGCCGGCACTCGCGGTGGGCTCGGCAGTCGCCACCGTCACCTGGCGGACGACCGTCGAGCCGTCGTCGTCGAGCACGGCGAACGCGGCGGCGCCCAGCCCGGTGCCGAGCACGAGGGCGGCGACGAGCCCGGCGACGGTGAACGCGGAGCGTGAGGTGGGAGTGGTCATGCGCGGATAGCCTCGACTGGAGTGTGGCGGACGGACAGGCCCACGAGTCTGAGGAAGGGCTAGGAAGGCGCTAAGAACTCGGTAAGACTCGCGGCTCCCGGGGGCGGCAGCGTCCACAATTGGGGTGATGACGATTCTCGTGGTCGACGACGAGCGCGCGGTCCGCGAGTCGCTGCGGCGCGCCCTGGAGCTCGAGGGCTACGACGTCGAGCTCGCAGCCGACGGCGAGCAGGGGCTGGCGCGGCTCCGGCAGGGGACGTCGGTCGACGCGGTCGTCCTCGACGTCCTCATGCCGGGCATCGACGGGCTCGAGGTGTGCCGGACGCTGCGAGAGGAAGGGAATGCGACTCCCGTGCTCATGCTCACGGCGCGCGCCGAGGTCGACAGCAGGGTCGCAGGCCTCGACGCCGGTGCGGACGACTACCTCCCGAAGCCGTTCGCCCTCGCCGAGCTGCTCGCCCGCCTGCGCGCGCTCCTCCGGCGGGCGGGGAACGGCGACGGCGCGGTGAAGGACGCGACCCTCCGGTTCTCCGACCTCCGGCTCGACCCCGGCACGCGCGAGGTTCTGCGCGGCGATCGCCGCATCGAGCTGACGCGCACCGAGTTCTCCCTTCTCGAGCTATTCCTGCGCAACCCCCGCCAGGTACTCACCCGGTCGATCATCTTCGAGCGCGTGTGGGGGTACGACTTCGGTCCGACGTCCAACTCGCTCGACGTCTACATCGGGTACCTCCGGCGCAAGACGGAGGAGGGAGGGGCGCCGCGGCTCATCCACACCGTTCGCGGCGTGGGCTACGCGCTCCGCGAGCAGTGAGCTTCCGGGCGCGCATCGCTGTCGGATCCGCCGCGGCCGTCGCGCTCGCGGTCGTGCTCGCCTCAGTCCTCGTCTACGTCGTGGCCGGTCGCCAGCTGCGAGCGCCGATCGACGACGCGTTGCGATCGCGGGCCGCGGACATCTCGGGCCATCCGATCGGGCTCATCGAGTCCGAGGACGGCGGGACCTTCCTCGCCATCCGGCCCGAGTTCGGGGAGGCGCGCGGCTACGTCCAGCTCGTCCGCTCGGACGGGGACGTCGTCGTTCCGCTGAGACAAGGGATCGAGCTTCCCGTGGACGACGACGTCCGTGAGGTCGCCGTCGGCAACCGCCTGACGCTCTGGCAGAGCGTCGAGGCGGACGGGACGCACCTGCGCGTCCTGACGTTCGCGTACGGCCCAGGTGCTGCCGTCCAGGTCGCGCGGCCGCTGACGGAGGTCGATCGCTCCCTCGACAGGATCGGTCTCTTCCTGCTCGTCATCGCCGCGTCGGGCGTCGTCATCGCCGCTCTCCTCGGGTTGCTCGTGGCACGTGCTGCGCTCGGCCCGGTGAGGAAGCTGACGGCCACGGCCGAGCACGTGACGGAGACCGGCGACCTCTCGGAGCGCATCGAGGTGAGCGGGAGTGACGAGCTCAGCCGGCTCGCGACGAGCTTCAACACCATGCTCGAGGCGCTCGAGGCCTCGACGCGGGCGCAGCGCCAGCTCGTCGCCGACGCCTCGCACGAGCTTCGGACCCCGCTCACGAGCCTCCGCACGAACATCGAGGTGCTCGCGAGCGACCGTGCGCTCCCGCCGGACGAGAAGAGCCGCCTCCTCTCCGACGTCGTGGAGCAGCTCGGCGAGATGACGACGCTGATCTCGGAGCTCATCGAGCTCGCCCGCGTCGAGCAGCAGGCGCTCGAGCCCGAGGACGTCCGCCTCGACGCGCTCGTCGCCGACGCGGTGGAGCGCGCTCGTCGCAACCGGCCGGAGGTGGCCTACTCGACCGACCTCCAGGAGACCGTCGTCCGCGGCGTCCCGTCCACGCTCGAACGCGCCGTCGGAAACCTGCTCGACAACGCGGCGAAGTGGTCTCCTCCGGGAGCAGACGTCGAGGTCGTGTTGCGCGACGGAACGTTGACCGTCCGCGACCACGGCCCCGGGATCGCGGAGGAGGACCTCCCGTACGTCTTCGATCGGTTCTACCGTGCGCGCGCCGCGCGCGGTCTCCCCGGCTCCGGGCTTGGCCTCGCGATCGTGCGCCAGGTCGCGGAGGCGCACGGTGGGGAGGTCGTCGCGGAGAACGTCGAGGGCGGAGGAACGCAGATGACGCTCCGACTCGACGGCCGCGGCGTGCCGGTGCCAGCCTCTTAGGCTCTTCTTACGCTCGCTTCAAGCGTCTCTCAGGCGTCCCTGGTCTGCTCCGTCCGTGTTCTCCGTGACGTATATGCTCGCCGAGCTCCGGCGGCGCCTCGGGCGGACGGTTCTGACCGCCCTCGGGCTCGGGATCGGCGTCGGCCTCGTCGTGACGGTGACCGCCCTCTCGAAGGGGCTCGACGAGGCGCAGGCGCAGGTGCTCGAGCCGCTCACCGGGGTCGGCACCGACATGTCCGTCTCGCGCCCGATCGACTTCTCCGGCGCGGCGCCCGGCGACGTGTTCGGCGGGCTCTCGGACGAGGAGCGCGAGCAGCTGCGCGAGGAGAACGGCGGCGGGCGCCTCGGGCTGCAGAACCTCGGCGAACCGGGCGAGAAGTTCTCGCGCGACGTGTTCGTGTCGACGGCGCAGCTCTCGATGCCGGCCTCCGAGGTCGCGAAGATCTCGAAGATCGACGGTGTCGAGGACGTCGCAGGGGGTCTGACCCTGAACTCGCTCCACATCGAGGGCACGGTGCCCGAGCAGCAGCCGGGCCAGTTCGGCGGCCCCGGCACCGGTGGCGGTCCGCCCAACACCATCGACGCCACCTCGCTCAGCGTCTCCGGCGTCGACCAGAGCAGCGAGGAGCTCGGCGCGATCACGCCCGGCCAGGTCACCGTCGGCAGCTACTTCGACTCGGGCGATGCACGCCAGGCGATCCTGAACGAGAGCTATGCGAGTCGCGAGGGCCTGGGTGTCGGCGATACCGTGACGCTCGGAGGCACGACCTTCGCCGTGATCGGAATCGCGGAGACCCCGCTCGGCGGCCAGTCGTCGGACGTCTACGTCAAGCTCTCCCAGCTCCAGGCACTGTCCGACCGAGAGGGTCGCGTCAACGTCGTGTACGTCCGCGCAGAGAGCGGGGACGAGGTGGGAGCGGTCGCGGCCGAGATCGAGCAGACGGTGGACGGCGCCTCCGTGACGACCGCGGAGGATCTCGCCGACCGCGTCTCGGGGACGCTCGTCGACGCGCGGAACCTCGCCGGGAAGCTCGGCACGGCGCTGATGGTCGTCGGTCTCCTCGCCGCCTTCCTCATCGCCAGCCTGCTCACGCTCTCCTCCGTCACGAAGCGGATCCGCGAGCTCGGGACGCTCAAGGCGCTCGGCTGGTCGCAGGGGCTCGTCGTTCGGCAGGTCACGGGCGAGTCGCTCCTGCAGGGGCTCCTCGGCGGCGCGGTCGGCGTCGTCCTCGGTCTCGCGGGGGCCGCTCTGATCTCCGCTCTCGCACCCTCCCTCCGGGCGACCGTGTCCTCGGCCGGCGATCAGGCGCCCGGGCCCTTCGTGGGCGCCGGCCCGTTCGGCCAGGGCGCGGTCGCCGACGCGGCCACGGAGGTCGCCCTGGGCGCGCCGGTCAGCGTCTCCCTCGTCCTCGCCGCGGTCGGCCTCGCGGTGCTCGGAGGCCTCGTTGCCGGTGCGGTCGGAAGCCTGCGCGCCTCGCGGTTGCGCCCCGCCGACGCCCTCCGACACATCGACTGAGGTGACGACCGACATGCGCACGGACGGCCACGAGCACACCCCCGTCTACCAGCTCCTCGGAGCCTCCAGGACGTACTCGCTCGGCGGCGGCACGGTCGACGCGGTGCGGGATCTCGACCTCACGATCGACGTGGGCGACGCCGTCGCGATCGTCGGGCCGAGTGGATCCGGGAAGACGACGCTCCTGCAGCTCCTCGGGGGGCTCGACCGCCCGACGGCGGGGAGCGTGCTCTTCGAGGGGCGGGACATGGCGGCCATGGGTGATCGAGAGCTGAGCCGGCTCCGTCTGAGGACGATCGGCTTCGTCTTTCAGCAGTTCAACCTCATTCCGACCCTCACCGCGGCGCAGAACGTCGAGGTCGCGCTCGCGCCGGCGGGAGGGAAGGCCGCCGAGCGCCGCGATGCCGTGCGAGAGCTCCTCGGCTCCGTGGGCCTCGCGTCTCGCGCGGATCACGTGCCGGGCAGGCTCTCGGGCGGAGAGCAGCAGCGCGTCGCGATCGCCCGCGCGCTCGCCAACGAGCCGCACGTCGTCCTGGCGGACGAGCCCACGGGGAACCTCGACACGGAGACGGGAGCGGAGATCCTCGAGCTGCTCCTGTCGCTCTCGGGGAAGGGACGCACCGTCATCGTCGTCACCCACGACGTCGAGGTCGCCTCCCGTGCGGCCCGCGTCGTCCGGATGCGCGACGGCAGCCTCGTCGGCGACGTTGCCGGCCCGGCCGTCCCCGTACCGGCTTCTTAGGAAGCTCTCACCGCACTCTTAGGCGGTCGTGGTCTCATGTCGGCATGAAGAGGATCCCCAGGAACGTCCTCGTGGCGGGGGTCGCCGCCGTTCTCTTCGTCGGGCTCGGAGCAGCCGGCGCGATTGCGGCGAGCGGCGTCCTCTCCCCCGAGGAGGAGAGCAAGGCGATCATCGACGACGCGGCCGCCCAGCTCGGCGTCGAGCCGTCCCAGCTCTCCGCTGCCCTCGAGCAGGCACTGAGGAACCGCATCGACGCGGCGGTCGAGGCGGGCCAGCTGACCGAGGAGCAGGGGAAGGCCCTGAAGGAGAAGCTCGACTCCGGTGACTTCCCGCTGCTCGGCCGGCCCTTCTACGGAGGCCCTGGCTTCCACGGCCATGGCCCCGGGCTCGCCGGTCGCGGCGAGGTCTTCGCGGCCGCGGCGTCCTACCTCGGTCTCACGGAGGCCGAGCTCCGCGAGCAGCTCGACGACCAGACGCTCGCCGAGGTCGCGAAAGAGGAAGGCAAGTCCGTCTCCGGGCTCGTCGACGCCATGGTCGCGGCGGCGTCGACGTCGATCGACCAGGCGGTCGAGGACGGGAAGCTCACGAAGGAGCAGGGCTCGCGGCTGAAGGACGGGCTCGAGGCGCGCCTGACCGACCTCGTGAACGGCGAGCTCGAGGGACGTCCCGGCTTCCATGGGCGCTCGTTCGGCGACCGGGACGATGGCCCGATGGGCCGGCACGGCTTCTTCCAGGGCCCGTCGGCCTAGATCGATCCGCCAGGTCTGCCTGCGGGCCGGGACGGCCCCGGCCCGCAGGCAGCGCGCTCGTCTAACGGTGCACGAGGCGTCGGTACCACGGCTGCCGGGGTCGGTGGACGACGCGTCTCACGCGATCCCGCAGCGTCTCTCTCTTCGTGCGCACGGTCGAGCAGAGCATGGCACCTCCTTGTCTCTCCGACGACTACTCGACACGCGTCGCCCTTGCATCGGGTCGTTCCCGGATCCAGGCTCCGTGGAAGCCCGTCCTCCCTCGATCGAGGGATCGTCCCTCGTTCGGGTGGGGTACCTCGTTCGAGGGATTGCATCCCCCGGAAGCGTGACTACAAGGAGAGAGGGGAGAGGGGAAGGGAGCCGCGCGCTCGTCTCCGACGGGCGCGCGGCAACGTTCCCGACCCCCACCGGTCGGGCGGTTCCGTCCTTCTCTCTCGCAGACCGGGGCCTGCCTGCAGGCCCCGGTCGCGCTACGGCTTGGCGCCGGCACGCGCCCGGGGCCGGGGAGCGTCTCGACCTGCCGGGGGCCTCCCTACGGCTCCCAGGCGTCCCCACCGGTGTCCCAGCCGATGAGGACGTAGGGGGCGAGGAGCGCCGCGACCGTCTCGAGCAGCGCCGCGGGAGGCTCGCCGTCGACCCGGAGCTCGCCCACCGGGTCGTCCCCGTAGGCGATCGGGACCCGGACCCGGTGGGCCTCGTCGGGCTCCCCCGACTCGGGCCCGAGGACGAGCTCGCCCTCCTCGAGGAACGCGATCCCCGCCCACGTGACGCCCGGCGTTTCCGCGAGCCGCGCGACGACGGCCCGCAGCACGTCGTCCGCCTCGCCTCCCCGCTCGAGGATCTCCGCCAGCTCGACGATCGTCCCCCGCGTCATTCGACGAGGTCGTCGCCCTCGAACGCTCGCACGACCGACCGCAGCTCGTCCGGGACGGGCGTCGGCCGCCGCGTCGCCTGGTCGACGAGCACGAGGGTCTGCATCGCGGTGACCATCAGCGTGTCGTCCGGGAGGCGGTACGCGGCGCACTCGTACGTGACGCTCGTCCGGCCGATCCGGCTGATCCGGACGAACGCCTCGATCAGGTCGTCGAAGCGCGCGGGCGCGAGGTAGTCGACGTGCGACGCCCGCATGACGAGCTCGACGCCGGGGAACGAGAGCTCTCCGAGGTGCCGGTGGTACTCCCTCCGCGCGTGGTCGAAGTACGGGAGGTAGCGGCCGTAGTAGACGACGCCCTGCGCGTCGGTGTCGGAGAACCAGACGCGCGTGAGTGCCGAGTACTTGAAGGGCGGGCGCCGGTCGGTCACCCGGCCGAGCTCGAGCGGGTCGCTCACGGACGGGAGCGCCGCTCGGTCGTCACGCGAGCGGCCCGCGGGTGATCGCGGTCAGTGGCTCGTTGACGTCGAAGACACGGGCGCGGATGTCTGTCACGCCGTACCCCTCGAGGCGCGCCGTGTGCTCGGTGACGTAGGCCCGCGCCGAGGCTTCGTCGTCGAAGAGGTAGATCCCCCCGCCGGTTCCCTCGCGCTCGTTCTCCGTCCAGACCTTCCAGCGGAGCCCGGGCGTCGTCGCGATCAGCCTCGCGAGCTCGTCGTAGGCGGCCGCCATCTCGTCGCCCCACGGGCCCTGCATCGGGAAGTCGAATTGCACGAGTGTCGCCATGTCGCCTCCTCAGGATCGGATCAGGTCGAGGACCTCGTCGCGCTTCTCCTCCATCAGCTCCTTCGAGAGCGCCTCGAGGTTGAGCCGCAACAGGGGCTCGGTGTTGGACGGACGCACGTTGAAGTGCCAGTCCTCGAACTCGACGGAGATCCCGTCGAGGTGCGAGATCCGGCCCCCCTCGGCCGCGTAGCGCTCCTTGAGCTCCTGGAGCTTCAGGGGGACGTCCGCGACGGGCGTGTTGATCTCGCCCGTGAGGAAGAACCGCTCGCGGTAGGGGGTCAGGATCTCTGAGAGCTTCGCGCCCCGACGGGAGAGGAGCTCGAGCATGACGAGGAACGGCACGACGCCCGTGTCGGCCTGCGAGAAGTCCCGGAAGTAGTAGTGGGCGGAGACCTCGCCGGCGAAGACCGCATCCTCTTTGCGCATGCGCTGCTTGATGAACGCGTGCCCGACGCGGTTCACGAGCGGGATGCCGCCTGCCCGCTCGATCGTCTCCGGGACGGCCCAGCTCGCGCGGACGTCGTAGATCACCTTCTCGCCGGGCGCCTTCGCGAGCACCGCCTCGGCGATGAGCGCGGTCACGAAGTCGCCGGGGACGAACTCGCCCGCGTCGTCGACGAAGAAGCAGCGGTCGGCATCGCCGTCGTACGCGACCCCGAGGTCGGCGCCCTCCTCGACGACCTTGCGCACGATGAACTCGCGGTTCTCGGGGAGGAGAGGGTTCGGCTCGTGGTTCGGGAAGCTCCCGTCGGGCTCGAAGTAGCAGCGGACGACGTCGAGCTGCGGCAGGTGCTCGAGGACGGGCGGGAGCATCACGCCCGCCATCCCGTTCGCGGCGTCGACGACGACGCGGAGCGGCGCGATCTCCTCGGGCACGACGAAGGAGAGGACCTTGGCGACGAAGCTCGGCCAGACGTCCTCGGCGCGGATCTCACCACGCCTCACGACGTCTCCGAAGCCGCCCTCGGCGCCCGCGCGCACCTCCGCGAGGCCGGAGTCCCCGCCGACGGGCAGCGCGCCGCGCCGCACGATCTTCATGCCCGTGTACTCCTTCGGGTTGTGCGAGGCGGTGACGCAGATGCCGCCCTCGAGCCCGAGCTCGCCGACCGCGTGGTACACCATCTCGGTCCCGACGAGACCGAGGTCGAGCACGTCTGCGCCGCCGTCCGCCGCGCCCTCGACGACCGCCCTGGACATCGACTCGGAAGAGAGGCGCATGTCGCGCCCGACCGCGATCACCCGCGGCTCGAAGTGCTCGACGTAGCCGCGCCCGATGCGATACGCGCCGTCCTCGTCCAGCTGGGACGGGTACAGGCCGCGCACGTCGTAGGCCTTGAAGACGGCGGGGTCGAGCACGGGAGTGATGCTAGACGCGCCGGCGCGCGGTCATCGCGGGATGCGGAAGCGGCTGAGCGTCGTTTCTACACTTACGCCATGGAACGCAAGCTCGCCACGGTGCTCTTCGTCGACCTCGTCGACTCGACGAGGATGGTCGTGAGCAGCGATCCGGAGGTCGTCCGCCGGCGCGTCAACCGGTTCTTCGAGACGGTCTCGGACTGCATCGAGCAGCACGGGGGCCTGGTCGAGAAGTTCGCAGGGGACGCCGTGCACGCCGCGTTCGGCGCCGTCCAGGCGCACGAGGACGACGCCCATCGCGCCGCCCGGGCAGCGCTCGCGATGCGCGCCGCGGTCGCGGAGATCGGGCTCGAGGCCCGCATCGGGATCGAGGCGGGCGAGCTCGTGATCGAGAGCGCCGACGCGACGTTCGGGACCGGGGAGGCCATCAACCTCGCCGCACGCCTGCAGCAGGCCGCGCGCCCCGGGGAGATCCTCATCGGCCCGACCGCGCACCGCCTCGCCGCCGGCAGCATCGTCGTCGAGGACGCCGGCCCGCTCGAGCTGAAGGGCTTCGAGGAGCCGCTCCGCGCGTGGCGCCTGGTGGACGCGCTCGACAGCCCGGCGCGCGCGCTCGGCACCCGGTCGCCGCTCGTGGGCCGCGAGGCGGAGCTCGAGCTGCTCGAGAACACGTTCACGCGCACCCTGCGCGACCGGCGCGCGCACCTCTTCACGATCTTCGGCGAGCCCGGGATCGGCAAGAGCCGGCTCGCGCGGGAGTTCGTCGACGGCCTCGAGCGCGCGAGCGTCCTCACCGGGCGCTGCCTCCCGTACGGCGAGGGCGTCACCTACTGGCCTCTGGGCGAGATGGTCAAGGCGGCCGCCGGCATCGCGGACGACGACCCGCTGGAGGAGGCCTTCGAGAAGCTGCGGGCGTGCTGCGCGGAGTCGACGGTCGCCGACGTGCTCGGCCTCGCCTCCGGGCTGCTCGAGGCGCTCGAGGCCGAGCACGGAGCCCAGGAGATCTCCTGGGCCGCCCGTGAGATCATGTCCCGCCTCGCCGAGGTGCAGCCGCTCGTCCTCGTCTTCGAGGACATCCACTGGGCCGAGGCGCCCCTCCTCGACCTCGTCGAGTACCTTGCCGACGGCGTTCGCGCACCGCTGCTCATCCTCTGCCTCGCGCGGCCCGAGCTGCTGGACGCACGACCGGGCTGGGGCGGTGGGCGCGTCCGTTCCACGGCGATCGAGCTCGAGCCGCTCTCCGACGACGAGAGCGAGGAGCTCGTGGGGAACCTCGTCTCGCAGCTCGCGTCGAGCGGCGGTGAGCCGCGACCGGCGCTCACGAGGGAGCTCCTCGAGCGGACCGAGGGCAACCCGCTCTTCGTCGAGGAGATGATTCGCATGCTCGTGGAGAGCGGTGCCGACGAGGCCGAGCTCGACCGGGTGCCGGACACGCTCCAGGCGCTCATCGCCGCTCGCATCGACCACCTGCCCGCCGCTGGCAAGACGCTCCTCCAGCGCGCCGCCGTGATCGGGCGCGTCTTCTGGAAGGGCGCGCTCGAGCACCTCTCGCCGGACGTCGACGGGATCGACGGGCTCCTCGACGACCTCCTCCAGCGGGAGCTGCTCCTGCGCGAGCCGCGCTCGTCGATCTCGGGCGAGGCGGCCTACCGCTTCCGGCACCTCCTCATCCGCGAGGTCGCGTACACGGGCATGTCGAAGACCTCCCGCGCCCAGTACCACGCGCGCTTCGCGGACTGGCTCGGCGACCGTGCCGGCGACGACCTGATCGAGATTCGTGCGTACCACCTCGACGAGGCGGTGGAGCTGCTGACCGAGCTGGACGGAGCTCCGCCCCCCGAGCTCGCGGAGACCACCGCGGCGACGCTCGTAAAGGCCGCCAAGCGGGCGTTCGCGCGTGAGTCCTACACGACGGCCCGCAAGCTCGGGCTCCGGGCCGTCGAGCTCCGTCCGACCCTCGGCGCCCGCTACATCGCCGCCCGTGCGGCCTGGCGCCTGCAGGACTGGGCGGCGGTCAAGGTCGAGATGGAGAAGGTCCGCGACCTCGCCCGTGCGGAGGAGGACCGTGCGCTCGAGGCGCTCGCCCTCACCGGGCTCGGCGAGGCGACCCTGAAGCGCGACGGGGACACGGGCACCGCGAAGATCCTCGTGGACGATGCCCTCGACCTCCTGGAAGGGCTCGACCAGCCCGTTGCGCACTTCGACGCTCTCGTCGTGCGGGCGACGATCTCCGCGTGGCTCAGCGACATCGACTCGATGATCGCGTACATGGAGAAGGCGTACGCGATCGCCGTCGACGCCGATCGCAAGGACCTCCAGACGATCGCTGCGCAGGCCCTCGCGCAGACGCACATCGTGCGGTTCGAGCTGGACGACGCCGAGCGGCTGCTCACCCGCGCGCTCGAGCTCGCCGGGGAGAGCGGGAGCATGCGTGCGCGAGCCGGCGCCGCGCTCGCATATGCCTGGTTCCTCATCGTGAAGGGCGAGCTCGACGCGGCCGAGACGCTCCTCGAAGAGGTGCGCATGACGAGCGCCGAGCTCGGGGTCGAGCCGTCGGCGGCGGCCGCGCTGGCGAAGCTCGGCTGGATCGCGCGCCGCCGCGGCGATCACCGGCGGGCCGAGAAGCTCCTGCGGGAGGCACTGCGGATCGTCGCAGCACGCGGTGACCGGGGGACGCTTCCGGACCTCAAGGGAGGCCTCGCGGCGACCCTGGCCGACGTGGGAAAGGTCGACGAAGCGGAGCGGCTCGCGCTCGAGGCGCGGGCAACGGCGAGCCCGGAGGACGTCGCCACGCAGATCGAGGCGACGCAGGCGCTCGCGGCCGTGCGTGCGGCTCAGGGTCGCGACGCCGAGGCGGAAGAGCTCTTCCGGGCGACGATCGCGCAGGCGCGCGAATCCGACTTCCCGATCCTCGAGATCGAGCCGCTCGAGCGCTTCGCGCGGATGCTGCACGAGCGAGGACGCGAGGCCGAGGCCGCGCCGTACGAGGCGCGGCTCGCCGAGCTCGTCCCGCCCGAGTCGAGCACGGCGCGGATCGCCTGAGACGACGCCGCGTCCGGCGACTCGGAGATCACCGTCGCCGGCGGCACGAAGCGGGCGAGCGCGTCGAAGAAGCGGAGCTCGAAATGCGCGTGACGGAGGTGCGTCGCTCGCCGGAGGCCTCTTGGGGCCGACGCGGTCTGGCGCCGAGAGCCGGCGTAGGCTCTGCCCGTGGCGAGCAGCGTTGCGGAACGGAGTGATCCGCCGCAGGAGGAGTGGCTCACACCCGGTGTTCGGAACATCGGGTTCGCGAGCCTGCTTGCCGACCTCGGCCACGAGGTTCCGACCGCGCTCCTGCCGAGCTTCCTCACGTCGACGCTCGGCGCTCCCGCCGCGGCGCTGGGGGTGATCGAGGGCGTTGCGGACGGACTGGCCGGTGCGTCGAGGCTCGCAGGTGGTGCTCTGGCGGATGATCCGCACCGGCGGCGGACGACGGCGGTAGGCGGGTACACGGCGACCGCCGTCCTGTCCGCGCTGATCGGAGTCTCGACGTCTGCCTGGCAGGTGGGCGTGCTCAGGACAGGTGCGTGGGTTGCACGCGGCCTGCGGGTTCCGGCGCGAAATGCGCTGCTCGCCGACGCCGTGCCCGCCTCGGCCTATGGGCGTGCCTACGGCTTCGAGCGGGCGATGGACAACCTCGGAGCGATCGGCGGCCCGCTGCTCGCCCTCGGCTTGGTGGCGCTCGTGGGCGTTCGGACGGCCATCCTCGTCAGCGTCGTTCCGGGAGCGCTCGCCGCGCTCGCCATCGTCGCAGCGATCCGGGCGATCCCCAGGCCGACCGTGCGAAAGCACCAGCCGCTTCGGCTGCGCGTCCGTCCCGTCCTGCGCGGGGATCTGGGCCGCGTCATGGTCGGCATCTCCGCGTTCGAGGTCGGGAACGTGGCGGCGACGCTGCTCATCCTCCGCGCGACCGACCTGCTGGCGCCCGACCACGGAGAGGACGCAGCGGTCACGATCGCGCTCGGCGCGTACGCCGCGTACAACCTCGCGGCCACGCTCGCCAGCGTCCTCGGGGGCCGGTTGGGCGACCGTCGCGGCAATCAGACCGTGCTCGTCCTGGGGGTGCTGGCCTTCGGAGGTGCATACACGGGGCTGGCTCTGGCCGGGGCGGAGATCGCGGTGCTGGCTCTCCTGTTCGTGGCGGCGGGTGTTGCGATCGGGTTCGTGGAGACCGCCGAGCACGCGACCGTGGCGTCACTCGCCCCGGTGGAGCTACGCGGCTCGGCCTTCGGCCTCCTGGCGGCCGTGCAGAGCGTCGGAAACCTCGCCGCGAGCGCGCTCGCGGGCGTCCTCTGGACGGCGGTCTCGGCCCGGGCGGCCTTCCTCTATCTGGCCGTCTGGATGGCGGTCTCGCTCGTGGCCCTCGTCGGGGCGCGGCCTACGGCAGGTCGTCCCTCACCCCGAGGAGGATCTCGCGGCTGATCCGCGAGGACTCCTCGTCGGGTGACTCCGAGATGATCGTGGCTGGTCGCTCGAACTGCGCCGCGTTATCTCAGACGAGTGCGCTGCGCTCGAGGACGATCGTGCGAGCCTCGCCGAGAAGCGGGGAGTGCCGCTGCGGTGAACGATCTCGGATCCAGCGGTTCCGTCCGAGGTGGCCCCGCCCACTCGTGGCTCGGTCGGTTGACCGATGGGTCGCTCGTCGACCGTCTGTCAGCCGCCCGTGGAACTGCTGCCTGCTGCTGAGCAGAGCTCCTCCACGTTGTACCAAGGGTGAAGCACGAACTGCAGCGGCTCTCTGAAGACGAGCACCTGAGCCGGCGTCGCGTCCACGAAGCTCGCCCACGGCGTGTTGTCGCTGATGACGAGTGACCTCGGGTCGGCCTCGACGACGTCGGCATCCAGCAGCGAGCCGTTGTAGAAGAGCAGGTCGTACACGCCGTTGCTCCAGTAGACACGGTCGTTCGCGAGGATCCATGGCTCGTGCAGCCGAACGACCGGCGCGCTCGCTGCGGGCATGGGGAATTTCACGGAGAACTTGTCGGAGATCGACCCGTCCTCCGACGTCTGCTTGATGTCCGCGGCGATCGTGCCGTCCTGCACGCCGTAGTCCATCACCGTCGGTGGCGTGAACAGGTCGACGGGATTCAGCGACGGGCCGCTGCTGTCGACGTCGACGACCATGAAGAAGGGCCCGCCGGCACCGGGGTCGCTCGTGTCCTTGACGTAGGTCGACCACTCGGCTCGGTAGACCCGCTGCCCCGTCAGGACGTCGGGTGACTCGTAGATGTTCAGCGAGAGCAGATACCGCGCCGGCTGACGGGCGGTGGCCTTGCTCTTCGCCAGCTTCAGATTGGCCGGCAGGCCGAGCGCCGCCTCGAACGCCTTCGCCTTCCTGTTCGGAATGCTGAAGTTGATGAAGATCGAGGGCACACGGTCCGTGCTGATGTCGAAGCGCAGCAACGGCTCCTCGAGGCCCTGCAGGACGAGGAATGCGTGGCCGTAGGAGAACGCGCCGAACGTGAAGCTCTTGAACTGCTCGAGGGCAGACGTGTACGCGGGCGGCAACCCCAACGCGGGGTCGGACAGATTGGCGTAGGGCGTGAACGCGAACTCCAGCGGCTGCGAGAACAGGACGATGTTCGAGGGCCTTTCCGCGATGAACGCCGCCCAGGGACTGGCGTTGTGCACGGAAGCGCTGGCCGGATCGATCGACATCGGCGACGCATCCGTCAACCCGCCGTTGTAGAGGGCCGTGTCGGCCACGCCGTTGAGCCAGTACAAGGCGTCGTTCGCCTGCGCCCAGGGTTGCCCGATCTTGACGGTCGTCTCCTTCCCCGAGGGGGGCAGCACGAAGGACGCCTGGAAGTCGGGGCTCGAGACCTGCACCTGCTTGCCGTCGATCGTGTAGCTGACCTCCGCCGCCGGCTTCACGAAACCCGGGTAGGTCGGATCTGCGCCGGGTTCGCTCGACTGCACCTCGAGCACCATGTACCGCGGTCGCGGGTCCGGGGACTTGACGACGTAGGTGGACCACTCGGTTCGGTAGGTGAGCACGCCGGCGATCGTCGTCGCGTAGTAGTTCAGCGACAGGTACGGCCGAGGCCGCTCGCCCCTGACGATCTCGATTGGGGCGATACGGAATCCCCGCGCGGGAAGCTGCAGCGCGGCCTCCAACTGCGGGACGCTGGCCGCGGGAACCTCCCAGTTGAAGTACAGCATGTCGCGCGCGACGAGGTTCACCAGGGGTTGCTGCGGCGCGACGACCGGCAATCCCTCGCAGATGTCTGGAGTGCCGGGGGGAAGGGGCAGCGCGGTGAACGGCAGGATGCTGCAGGCGCGGATCAGCTCGAGCCCGCCGAAGTTCTGCTGCTTCAGCGGGACGAGATCACAGGCAGCCCTCGCAGCGCCGGCGAAGACGAGCAGCAGCGCGACGGTGACCGCAGCCGCAGATGAGCGCCGTCTGATCCCCATGTCTCCCCCCAGTCGCGAGTTGAACGATCCCCGACGGAAGCATAGGCGGCGAATGCCGGACGTCAACCGGTGACACGCTTCACCTGGCCGATGGCGGCACTGTCGATGTCGAGCAGCGCTCCGGCCACGCACGAGCACCGCTCAGCCTTCTGTGCTGGCAACCACGGCGGTCGGCAGGTCGCCCCTCAGCCCGAGCAGCACGTCCTTGACGATCTGCGAGGACTCCTCGTCGGGAGACTCCGAGATGATCGTCGCTGGTCGTTCGAACTGCCTGAGCGCCTCACGGAGCGGCCCGACGCGCAGCGTCCCCTCGCCGTAGTGCAGGTGATGCTTCTCGTTGCGGTTGGCGAAGGCGATGTCCGAGAAGTGGACGTGGAAGGGAGCTCCTGGGCCGAGGACGGCGTCCACCGCGCCGAGGGCCGCCGCGAACGGCTCCACGCCGAGGAACGCGCCGTCGCTCGTCGCGTGCATGTGCGCGAAGTCGAGGACGGGACGGACCCAGCCCACCCGCCTGGAGATCTCGAGCACGTCGTCGACCGACCCGAGGTCGCGCACCCGGCCCATGACCTCGACGCCGAAGGGAACCGCGCGCTCCTTCTCCTCGAGACGCTCACGGAGCGTCCCGAGCTGCACGGCGACGGCGTCGATCGCGCCCTCCCGGCTCCGCCCGAGCAGGAAGCCCGGGTGGAAGACGACGAGCTCCGCGCCGCTCGCTGCGGCGATGCCGGCGCTCCGGTCGAGCGCGCCGACGGCGGACGTGAACTTCCGCCCGCTCGGCTCCAGGTGCCCCATGAAGCCGAACAGCGGAGCGTGGACGGAGAGGGCGAGGTCGTTCTCCCGGGCCAGCTCACCGAGCCGCTCCGCGAAGGGGTAGTCCATCCAGAAGCCGCTCTCGAAGTCGATCTCGCAGGCGGAGTATCCGCGCTCGAGGAGGATCGCGACGGCCTGCTCCGGCGACTCCCGCGACGGGACGCGGGCCGGCCCGATGCGGATTCGCGACGACATTGCGGCCATCGTAATGCCGTGATGTGAGAGCCTTGGGGCATGAAGGCCACGATCCTCCTCTCGGACTACGCCGTCGTCGCCGACGGGAAGCTCACGGTCGTCGGCGGAGGCTGGTCGCAGACCGGCCCGGAGCCGGCGCCGTTCGGAATCGCCCTGCTCATCCAGGTTCCGTGGGACCAGGCGAACACGGTGCACTCGTTCTCGGTCGAGCTCCTGGACGCGGACGGCGCCGCCGTCGTCGCGGAGTCGGAGGAGGGCGACCAGCCGGTCGCGTTCGGAGGCGAGTTCGAGGTGGGGCGGCCCCCGGGGATCAAGCCGGGGACGCCGCTCGACTTCCCGGTCGCCGTGAACTCGACGCCGATGCCCCTCGAGCCCGGCCGGTACGAGTGGCGGCTGACGATCGACGGCGTGTCGCGGGACGACTGGAGGCTGCCCTTCACCGTGCGGGGCGAGGAGGCCTGAGGAGTCCGTCCGACCGGGTCCGTACGCTCGGAGCGTGTCCGCCAGCCCGACACGCATCGATCTCCTGGAGCTCGACATCGACCTCCGGCTCGCCGACCTCTGGCGTGAGGCGGTGGACGTGACCGAGTGGAACCT
>CAZODN010000004.1:14863-46309 GCA_964578545.1 uncultured Gaiellales bacterium | reverse complement strand
GCGCTTCTCGACGAAGGACTCGACGCCTTCGCGGAAGTCGTGCGTCTGCCGGAGGAGGCCGTACGCGAGCCCCTCCAGCTCGAGGCCCTGCGAGAGCGGCCCCTCGTAGGCCTGGTTCAGGACGCGCTTCGCCATCGCGAGCGCGAGCGGGGAGTGGCGCGAGAGCTCCCCGACCAGGCGTGAGACGGCTTCGTCGAGCTCGTCGGCCGAGACGACCTCGGTCACGAGCCCGAGCGCGAGCGCCTCGTCCGCGCCGATCCTCCGGCCGCGCATGATCACGTCCTTCGCGCGGCCGAGCCCGACCAGGCGCGCCAGGCGTTGCGTGCCGCCGCTCCCCGGGATCATCCCGATCGTCACCTCCGGGAAGGCGAGCTGGACGTCGTCAGCTGCGAGGCGGAAGTCGCAGGCGAGCGCGAGCTCGAGGCCCACACCGAAGCAGTAGCCGCGGAGCGCCGCGATCACAGGCTTCGTGCACCGCTCGGGGGCCGCGACGTTGCCTGCGAGGCGAGACACGTGCCACGGTGACCGCTCGAGGAACCCCGGGATGTCGCCGCCGGCGGTGAATGTCTCGCCCGCGCCGGTCAGCACGACGAAGCGGACCGAGCTGTCCCGGTCGAGCTCCTCGAAGACGGCGCGCAGCTCGTCGCGTGCAGCCATGGAAACCCGGTTGAACTTGCCCGGGACGTCGAGCGTGATCGTCGCGACGCCCCGCTCGGCGTCGCGCTCGACGCGGAACCCGTCGTGCTCGGTCACGGCCCGTCCCTCAGCATGCGCCGGAGGATCTTCCCAGACGGGCTCTTCGGAAGCTCGGAGACGAAGCGGTACTCGCGCGGTCGCTTGAAGCGCGCGAGCTGGTCGCTGGCGAGGCAGTGCGCGTCGAGATCCTGCGCGGTCACCTCGCCGGTGGCCACGACGTAGGCGACGACCCGCTGCCCCCAGCGCTCGTCCGGGGCTCCAACCACCGCGACCTCGCCGACGCCGGGCGCCCGGGCGAGCACGTCCTCGACCTCGACCGGGTGGATGTTCTCGCCGCCGGAGATGACCATGTCGTCGACGCGCCCGACCACCCAGAGGTCGCCGTCCTCGTCGATCCGGCCGACGTCGCCCGTGTGGTACCAGCCGTCGCGAATCGCGCTCGCGTCGGCGTCCGGGCGGTTCCAGTAGCCGGTGAACGCCTCGTCCGAGCTCATGTGGCAGAGGATCTCCCCTTCGCCGGGCGGGTCGAGCCGAAGCCGCGCGTTCAGCGCCGCGCGCCCGGCGCAGCCCGGCTTCGCGCGCTGGGCGCGCTGCACGGAGAACGTGTAGATCTCGGTCGAGCCGTAGTGGTTCACGAAGATCTCCGGCGTGAAGGCCTCCGCGACGCGCTCGACGAGCGCGCTCGTCATCGGCGCTCCGGCGTACGCGACCGCGCGCACGGACGACGTGTCTCGACTCGCGAGGCCGGCGTGGTGCACGAGGTCGTAGAACAGCGTGGGGGCGAGGTAGAGGGAGTCGATGCGTTCGTGCTCGACGAGGTCGAGGGCGCCCGCTGGATCCCACGACGGCTGGGCGACGAAGCAGCCGCCGACGACGGAGGCCGCGAGAAGCGAGTGGATGCCCATCGTGTGGTAGAGCGGCATCACCCCGAGGGTACGATGGCCCGGTCGCAGGCCGTGCTGGAGCACCTGCGAGATGCCCCCCGCGCGCTCCGCGCGATGGGAGCGCGGCACGCCCTTCGGCCGCCCTGTCGTGCCCGACGTGTAGAGCTGGATCGACGGCGCCCCGTCTTCGAGCTCGAGCGCGCCGGGATGCTCGTCCGCCGCCGCGAGGTCCGCCACTTCGGTTGGGGCACGCACGACGACGTCCGCACCGCAGTCGCCGATGCAGTACTCGAGCTCGCGTTCGGGAAGGCGGTGTGAGAGGGGCACGAAGACCGCGCCGAGCCACTGGCAGGCCCAGTACAGCTCGACGGTCTCCGGCTCGTTCGCGAGCACGCACGCGACGCGATCGCCGCGACGGACGCCGCGCCCCTCGAGCCCGCCGGCGATTCTCGCGGCGCGCGTCCGGAGCTCCGCGTACGTGCGACGCGTGCGCGCGCTCACGAGCGCCTCGGCGCCGGGCTTCCGCTCGACCGCGTACACCAGGCTCTGCGCGAGGTTCATGCTCCCGCGGCCTCGGCGATCGCGTCCACGATCTGCGTGTACCCGGTGCAGCGGCAGAGCTGGCCTGACAGCATGTCGACGATCTCGGCGCGTGTCGGCGAGCAGTCGCGGGCCAGCAGCTCCTCGGCAGCGATGAGGATCCCGGGCGTGCAGAAGCCGCATTGCAACGCGTGGTGCCGCCGGAACGCCTCCTGCAACGCCGTCAGCGGGCCCGTGCCCGCAAGCCCCTCGACGGTCACGATCTCCGAGCCGTCGACCTGCGCTGCGAGGACGAGGCACGAACGGATCGCGACACCGTCGAGGCGGACCGTGCACGCGCCGCACACCCCGTGCTCGCAGCCGACGTGGGTTCCGGTCAGACCGAGACGGTGGCGCAGGAAGTCCGAGAGAAGCAAGCGAGGCTCGACGTCCTCGCGGTGGCTCCGTCCGTTGACGGTGACGTCGATAGCGATCACTCGACCACCCCGCGCGCTCGTGCGACGGCGCGGTCGACGAGGACGCGCACGAGATTCCGAAGGTACTCCGGCGACGCGTGGATCGATCCCCACGGCTCGACCTGCGCGGCCGCGGACTCGCCAGGACGCTCAGGGTCGACCTCGAGCACGAGTGGTGCCGGCGTCACCGCACTGACCACGACTCGCAGATCGTCTCCGCGCACGCGGGCGGCGGCCAGGCAGAGGGCGTAGTCCCCGCCGCGCTGGGCGAGCTCCTCGAAGGCGAACCCCTCGTCCGCGCCGAGCGTGGGCCACACCGTCTCGACGAGGAGCTCGTCCGGTGCGAGCGCCGTCGTGTAGGGGCCGAGGAAGAGCTCGGAGGCCGGGATCTCGCGACGCCCTCGAGCCGACCTGACGACGGCGCTGCCGCCGGCCGCCAGAAGCGCGAGTGGAAGCTCAGCCGCGGCGTCGGCGTGCGCGATCGAGCCCCCTACCGTCCCGCGGTTGCGCGTGACGGCGTGCCCGACGTGCGGGAGCACTGCCGCGAGGATTCGATGGTCGAGAAGCCGGCGGTCGGCCTGGCGCACCGTCGCGCCGACGTGGAGGGTGCCGTTCGTCGTGACGCCGTCGAGCCCGGGGATGCGGTTCACGTCGACCACCAGTGACGGGCGCAGCAGCCGCATGTTGAGCGCGGGCACGAGACTCTGCCCGCCGGCGAGGATCTTCACGTCCTCACGTTCCGCCAGGGTCGCGAGCGCTTCGTCGAGCGATTCCGGTCGGACGTACTCGAACGGCGCCGGCTTCACGTGCGCAGCAGCTCCCATACGCGGCCGGGGGTGAACGGAGGCTCGACGTCGTCACGCCCGAGCGCGTCGGCGATCGCGTTCGCGATCGCCGCCGGCGCGCTCATCGTCGTTCCCTCGCCGAGGCCCTTCGCGCCGAGCGGGAGGAAGGGCGATGGCGACTCGCGATGGCCGAGCCGTGGAGACGGAAGGTCGGGCGCGGTCGGAGCGAGGTAGTCGACGAAGGATGCGGTGAGGAGGTTTCCGTCCTCGTCCCAGACGTGACGCTCGAACAGCGCGGCCGCGGCGCCATGTGCGAGGCCTCCGCGCACCTGTCCTTCGGCGAGAAGCGGGTTGAGCAGGCGGCCCGCGTCGTGCACCGTGACGTAGTCGAGCACCTCCACCTCGCCGGTCTCGGCATCGATCTCCACGACCGCGACGTCCGTGACGAACCCATGGGCCGCGGACGACGCGACCCGATCGCTCTCGTCGGGTGGGGAGAGGTTCGGCGCAGCGTAGTGCGCGGTCACGGCGAGCCCTCCGTCCATGCCGGGCGGGAGCGCTTCCGGGTTCCAGTGCACGGTGCCCGCGACCCGGCGGAGTGATGCGGACTCGTCGCCGAGGTGCGCCCGGATCGCCGCGATCTTGTCGGCCAGCCGGTCGGCCGCGGCAGCCACCGCTCCGACGCCGACCCCGGAGAAGCGAGACGAGTAGTTGCCGGACGCGATCGTCCACGGTGACGTCGAGGTGTCGACCTCGGTCAGGACGTCGACCTCCGCCGGATCGACACCGAGCCGATCCGCGACGATCTGCGCGATGACCGTTCGATGGCCCTGGCCCTGCGGCGTCGTCGCGGTGCGCACGGTGATGCCGCCGAGTGCGGAGATCGAGATCGAGCAGCCCTCGGCGTTCCCGGACTTGGGCAGCCCGCGCGCCTCGGCCGGCTCGGCGAGAGTGATGTACCCCATGTTCGAGATCGACGGCTCGACGACGCACGCGATCCCGACGCCGACGAGCCTGCCGGTCGCCCGCGCCGCGCTTGCCTCCGCGCGGCGCGCGTCGTAGCGCGCGAGCTCGAGCGCCTGGTCGAGGCACGCCTCGTAGTCGCCCGAGTCGTAGAGCGCCCCGGACGGCGCTCGGTACGGGAACGCGTCGGCAGGGATCAGATTGCGCCGGCGGAGCGTGGCCGGGTCGATTCCGAGACGGTTGGCCGCGATCGTCATGGTGCGCTCGAGCGCGAGGTACAGCTGTGGCCCGCCGAACCCGCGGTTGAGCCCGCTCGGCAGCGTGTTCGTGAGCACGACGCGGTTCCGCGCGGCGACGTTCCGGACGCGATACGCGCCCGCGAGCGAGCCGTGCATCCGGTAGAGGGTCGCGGGCTCCGGAGCGCGGACGTACGCGCCGACGTCCTCGATCGCGTCGTAGCGAAGGGCGAGGAGCTCGCCGTCCGAAGTGAAGCCGGCCTCCACGTACGTGACGCGCCCGCTCGAGGACGAGCTGGCGGCGAGGTGCTCGAGCCGGTCCTCGATCCAGCGAACGGGCACACCGAGCTTTCGCGAGGCGAGGCCCATGAGAACGACGTAGGCGAAGACCGCCGACTTGATCCCGAAGGAGCCGCCGGAGTCGGGTGGCGTGATCAGGCGGAGCTTCGAGCCGGGGAGCCCGAGCGAGGCGGCGGCGACGGAGTGCAGCGTGAACGGGCCCTGGAAGTTCGCCCACGCAGTCAGCGAGCCCTCGGAGGCGTTCCAGTCGCAGACGACGCCGTAGCACTCGACGGGCGTGCAGCTCCAGCGCGGGAACCGGAACCGCTCGCGCACGACGAGGTCGGCGCCCCGCAGCGCACTGTCGACGTCGCCGTAGGAGAACGACCGATCGGAGACGCAGGCGTCGCTCTCGACGGCGGCTTCTGCGTCGAGCACCGGCTCGAGCGGCTCGTACTCGACGTCGATCAGCTCGAGCGCGTCCTCGGCGAGGTATCGGTCGCGGGCGACGACCACCGCCACCGGCTCGCCGACGTAGCGCGCCGTCTCGACGGCGGCGGCGTAGTGCGGGACGGGCGAGTCGATGCCGGCCGGGAAGGGACGCGAGAGCTCGGCGACGTCGGCGCCGGTGAGGACGCCGACGACTCCTGGCAGCTCGAGCGCTGCGTCTGCATCGAGTCGCACGACGCGCGCGTGCGCGTACGGGGAGCGCAGCACGGCGGCGTGCCGGGTGTTGGCGACGGGGTCGAGGTCGTCGATGAAGCGACCGGCGCCGCGGAGCAGCGCTTCGTCCTCGAGGCGGGGGAGCGCCCTGCCGACCCACGGCTCCGAAGCGGCCTTGGCTCCCACGCACCTACCTTACTATCGCCCTGTGGCCGGGCTCCGCGACGATCTCCGCGATCTTCTCGAAAGCGTTCGAGCCGGGGAGACGACTCCTGACGACGCGCTCGAGCGACTCTCCACGCTTCCGTATCACGACCTCGGGTTCGCCCGCGTCGACGTCCATCGGGAGCTCCGGCAAGGGGCGCCGGAGGCCGTGCTCGCGGAGGGAAAGACGCCCGAGCAGGTGGCGCGGATCTTCGACGCGCTCCTCGAGTGCGGTGCGGGCAGCGTCCTCGCCACGCGTGCGGACGACGCCGCTCGCGCCGCGGTTCGCGAGGTCGCGCCCGAGGCAGAGGAGGATGCGCTCGCCCGGTGCATCTGGGTCGCCCGTGCTCTCCCCGAGGCGCGTGGGCTCGTCGCCATCGTGTCCGCAGGAACCTCCGACGGCCCGGTGGTGCGAGAGACGAGGATTCGAGCCGAGCTGCTCGGGACGTCGGTCGCCGTCCACGAGGACGTCGGCGTCGCCGGTGTTCATCGACTCGCTACGGTGCTCCCCGATCTCGAGCGCGCCGACTGCGTGGTCGTGGTCGCCGGTATGGACGGCGCGCTCGCGAGCCTCGTCGGCGGCCTCGCGCGCGGGCCGGTGATCGGCGTGCCCACGAGCGTCGGCTACGGCTCGGCGCACGGTGGGACGACGGCGCTCAACGCCATGCTGGCCTCGTGCGCGGCGGGGCTCGCGGTCGTCGGGATCGACGACGGGCTCGGCGCCGGGACGATCGCGGCCCGGATCGCGCGGGGTCGCGAGTGAGCACGGTCGCGTACCTCGACTGCGTCGGGGGCCTCGCGGGCGACATGCTGCTCGCTGCGCTTCTCGATGCAGGCGCAGATCTCGAGGCTCTCCGCCGTGTTCCGGCGGCCCTCGGCATCGAGGGGGTCGAGATCCACGTCGAGCGAGTCGAGCGGCAGGGGATAGGCGCGCTGCACGTACGCATCGACTCGCCACACGACCACGAGCACCGTCACTACGCCGAGATCCGCGAGCGCGTCCAAGGGGCCGACCTTCCCGAGCGCGCGCGGGCGCGCTCGCTCGAGGCCTTCCGACGCCTGGCCGAGGTCGAGGGCGGCATCCACGCCGTCCCGCCTGACGACGTTCACTTCCACGAGCTCGGCTCGCTCGACACGCTGATCGACGTCTGCGGCGCGTTCGTGCTCATGGACGAGCTCGGGATCGAGCGGGTGGTCTCGTCCCCGCTGCCGTTCGCGCGCGGCTTCGTCACGGCTGCTCACGGCGTTCTCCCCCTCCCCGCGCCGGCGACGCTCGCGCTCCTCGAGGGCGCGCAGCTGGTCGGCGTGGAGACGGACGCGGAGCTCGTCACGCCGACCGGCGCGGCCGTCCTGGCGACCGCCGTGGACGAGTGGGGCCCGCTGCCGTCGATCACGCTCGAAGCGGTCGGCTACGGCGCGGGAACGAAGGACTTCGCCGACCGGCCGAACGTCGTCCGGGTCGTCCTCGGTGCCGAGAGCTCCCGACCGAGGGGTCGCGTAGCGCTCCTCGAGACGAATCTCGACGACTTTCCGCCCGAGCTCGTCCCCGACGCCGTCGAGCGCTGCTTCGATGTCGGCGCGCTCGACGTCTGGACCGTGCCCGCGCACATGAAGAAGGGGCGGCCGGGCTTCGTTCTCTCGGTGCTCGCGCGTCCGGATGTAGAGGCGGAGATCGCGCGCGTGCTCCTCGAGGAGACGAGCGCGCTCGGCGTCCGCGTGTCGCGTCTCGACCGCTACGAGCTCGAGCGGGAGGAGCGCCGTGTCGAGCTCGACGGCGGCAGCGTCCGTGTCAAGGTAGGCCTGCTCGGTGGGCGTGTCGTCAACCTCGCGCCCGAGCACGACGACTGCGCAGCCCTTGCCAGGGCGACCGGCCGCTCCGTACAGTCGGTGTGGGCCGAGGCGCTCGCCCGCGCCCAGACGCCATGACCACCGTCGCCCAGCTCGAGACGAGGATCCGCGCTCTGGAGAGCTGCATCGTGGCGTTCTCGGGCGGCGTCGACTCCTCGGTCGTCGCGGCTCTTGCCGCCCGCGCGCTCGGCGAACGAGCGCTCGCCGTGACGGCGGTCTCGCCCGCGCTCGCGACCGGCGAGCTCGACGGTGCGCGTAGCGTGGCCGACGCAATCGGGATCCGCCACGAGACGATCACGACCCACGAGCTCGAGCGTGACGGCTATCGCGCCAACGATCGCGACCGCTGCTACCACTGCAAGACGGAGCTCTACCAGCGCCTATCCGCGCTCGCGCGGCGAGACGGCTACCACGCGGTGCTCTCCGGCACCAACGCCGACGATGTCGGCGACTGGCGACCGGGCCTGACCGCAGCCAGTGAGCACGGCGTCATCCATCCGCTGCTCGAGGCCGGAGTGGGCAAGGAGGGCGTGCGGGCGCTCGCACGAGAGCTCGTCGTGCCGAGCGCCGAGAAGCCGGCGTCGCCGTGCCTCGCCTCGCGCATCCCGTACGGCACTGCCGTCGAACCGGTCGTCCTCGCGCAGATCGACCGGGCCGAGCTCGCCGTCAAGGCGCTCGGCCACAGGGTGCTCCGCGTCCGGCACTACGGGAAGCTGGGGCGGGTCGAGCTCGACGCGCCGGAGCTGGCAGCGCTCACGACGGACGACCGTCTGAGGATCGTCGAGGCGGTGAGCGGAGCCGGCTACGCCGAGGTCGAGATTGCCGACGAGCCCTTCCGATCGGGCTCGCTGAACGCCTCGTTCACGAGGCGGCTTGCGATCTCCTCCTCCTAGGCGACGCGCTGCAGCGCGGCCGCGATCTCCGGCCCGCTCGGGCCGCCCCGCTCCAGCGCGCGAAACGCCTCGATGACCGCGCGCGGATCGCGTCGATGCCGTTTCGCCGCCATCGTCAGCGGCTCGTGGAAGGCCCCGCCGCAGTGCGCGCACGGCATCTGCAGCTGTGCGAGGAGCTTTGCCGCCCTCCCGTCCGGGAACATCCGCAGGAGCTCGACGATCGTCGTCGAGCCCTTGATCTCCCGCGACTCCGGAGGGTCCGTCGACGTGCCGCGGGCGTCGACACCCGGGACGGCACGCTGGGTCAGTGCGCGAGCGCCTCCTCCGGGTATCGCAGCGGAGAGGCGTCCATCCGCACCATGTTCGCCGGCAGTTGGTAGCGAGCGAAGGGGAGGACGATCACCTTCGCGTCGGGCCCGTGCCGCTCCATGGCCGCCGCGAACGCCTCATCCAGCGAGGTCGTCGCGTCCAGCCCGATGTCGGCGGCCAGCTCGAGGTTCTCCTCGAGGGTGACCATCGCCAGGTGCTTGCGCGTCATCACCTCGTAGATGGGGACCCAGATGCAGCCTGCCCACATCTGGATGGCGCGGGCGTGGATGTCCTTCAGCACGCGCTGGTAGTTCTCCGGCGTCGGGGGCATGTACGGCTTCATGAGGTCCATGAGCGCGAGCCCCGGGAAGTCGCCGATCGCAGTCGAGACCCCCGGCGAGGGCGAGCAGTAGATGATCGTGCCGCCGTCGCGCACGACGAAGTCGGCGGACATGCAGCCCCAGCCCGTGTGGAAGAAGAGGTGGTCGGTCGGCGCGAACACGCCGCAGATGGCGATGTCCGCCTGCGTCCCGGGGTGCTCGTAGGCGTAGATCTCGTTGAAGCGCTCGATTGCCGTGCGGTGGGCGTCGGGGTGTGCGCCGAAGATGCACTCGATGACGCGGCCGTGCGTGTCGAGCACGACGTTCATCGTCGCCGAGAGCCCGCACATCGTCGCCACCTCGTCGATGTCCGAGCGCATGGGGCCCGAGTACGCTCCGTAGTGCGTCTGCGGCGAGGGGACGAACGCGCAGTGGTTCGACTCGATCGTCTCGTCGGAGACGACGCCCGGAAGGATGAGCTTCCCGCCGCCGCCGGCGCCCCAGTGGTTCGACTGGGCTTGGCCGATCGTGATCATGACGTCGCAGGCGGCGACCTCCTTGTGGAGCCAGACGGGTGTGCCGCGCGAGGAGACGCCGACGTACTCGTAGTTGTCGGCGTCGCGGGGGTCGTTCTGGTGGAACGAGATCCCGAGCCGCTCCATGCGCGCGAGGTTCTCCTTGCCGATCTTCTGGTCGACGTCCGAGTCGGACATCGGGAAGACCTTGCCGTTCGCGCAGACGACGACCGCCTCCTTGCCGGCCGTCTCGATCGCGTCGAGCACGGGCGGGAGGAGCTTCGACTGGGGCGTGGGGCGAAACTGGTTGTCGATGATCACGGCGACCTTCGTCGCGGAGGCGACGAGCTCCGAGAAGCGCGGCCCCGAGACCGGCGCCTCGAGCGCGGCACGTGCGGCGTCGGTCGCGTTCGCGACGGGAGCGGGCTCGTCGGGGTAGATCGCCGCGAGGAGGTTGTCCGACGGGATCTCGAGCGAGAGCGTGTCGCGCGAGACCTTGTCGTCGTCTCCCGACGCTCCGATCGTGAGCGGGTCGAGCGACTCGTAGGGGATCGTGGCAGTGTAGGTGTCGGGCATCGTGCCTCCTCCGTCTCGGGCTCGCGCGGCGTCTCCGGCCAGGCTAAGGCCCCTGCCGGGCGGCAGTCAAGCCGACGGTTCCCGTTGAAAGCCTCCGGCGGCGTTGGTACGTTCGCGGTGCCGGTGGCCGAGCGAATCCGCGCCTGGGGAGTCGTAGGGACCGTACCGCGAGCACTCGTGGCGGGGGCGGTGCTGTTCGCGCTTCTCTACGTCCTCTTCATCACGACGACGCCCGACGAGTTCGGGAACGGCAACTGGAGGACGACGAACTTCGGCTCCGCCGTCAACGACCCGGGTGCGTTCTTCCGCGTGCTGCTCGACGCGCTGACGTTCGCCGGGCTGCTGTTCATCGTCGCGAGCGGCTTCTCGCTCATCTTCGGCCTCATGCGCGTCGTGAACATGGCGCACGGCTCGTTCTACCTCCTCGGGGGCTACATCGCCTACGAGGTGCAGCAGACGATGAATCCGGAAGCACAGGGCTTCCCGCTCCAGCCCGAGCAGGTCTCGACCATGGAATGGCTGGTTCCGCTCTTCGTGACCATCGTCTGCATCGCCGCGTTCGGGCTCGGCGTCCAGCAGCTCCTCCTGCGCTGGAACCAAGGGCAGGACCTCCGGCAGGCGCTCATCACGATCGCGGTGTCGGTCATCGTGGCCGACCAGGTCATCGCCCACTTTCCGCGGCACGTGCCGCCAGGAGCGGTGAAGTACGGAGGGAACGCGGTCAGCATCGGCTGGCCCGGGTGGACGAGCCGATTCGTCGACCTCAAGCTGTTCGGCGTCGAGTACTCCCTCCAGCGCCTGCTCATGCTCGCGCTCGGGATCATCGTCGGAGTCGCGCTCTTTCTCTGGCTCTACCGGACGAAGACCGGCATGGTGATCAGAGCGGGAGTCGACGACAGGCAGATGACCTCGGCGCTGGGGATCAACATCCAGGTCATCTTCGCGATCGCCTTCGTGGTCGGCGCCTCGCTCGTGGCAGTTGGTGCCACCGTGGGGACGTCACAAGGGAACGTCGCCCAGCTCCAGGACGGGCAGTGGCTCCTCTACTCCCTCGTCGTCGTGATCGTCGGGGGGATGGGGTCGCTCTTCGGTGCGGCCGTCGGCTCCCTCCTCTACGCGATCGTGTTCATGTTCTCGGCGGCGTACCTGCCGACGACCGGCAACGAGTGTTGTACGCAGTATTCGATCGCGTTCACGTTCGTGTTGATGGCCCTCGTCCTCGCCTTCCGCCCGCAAGGGCTCTTCGGGAGGGCGGGATGAAGGACTCGAAGACGCTCACCGAGCGCGTCATCGCCGCAGCCGCCCTCGCGGTCGCGATCCTTGCGCCGGCGATCTTCAGCGACTACTGGCTGGACGCGATCCTGACGCAGACGCTCATCTTCGGCCTCGGCGCGGCCAGCCTCATCTTCCTCTCCGCGTACGGCGGGATGATCTCGCTCGCCCAGACAGCGTTGATGGGCATTGCCGGGTACGCGCTCGGCAACATGGTGTCTGAAGGCGGCGCGGGGGGCGAGAGCAAGGGGCTCCTGCTCGGGTGGGACCCGACGGTCTCGCTCGTGGTCGCGCTCGTCGTCACGACGTTCATCGCGTTCGTGTTCGGTGCGGTCGCAGCGCGCAGCTACGGGATCTACTTCCTCATGCTGACGCTCACGTTCGGTGTCATCGCGAACCTGTTCGTCGGCTCCGTGACGAAGCTCGGCGGGTTCTCTCCCATCGCGGGGATCGACAGCCGCGTTCCCGGGTTCGCGGGTGACGTCGTCAACGATCGCCAGCGCCTCTACTACATGGCGCTGATCAGCGCGCTCCTCGCGTACCTCCTCGTCAAGTACCTCGTGCGCACGCCCTTCGGGCTCTCCTTGCAAGGGATCCGAGACGAGCCGATCCGAGCGTCGTCGCTGGGGTTCACCGTGCCGCTTCATCGCATGCTTGCGTTCACGCTCGCCGGCTTCTTCGCCGCCGTTGCGGGCGTTCTTGCAGCGTGGTGGAACGGCCAGATATCGCCCGACGCGCTCGGGCTCAACGCGACCATCAGTCTCCTGGTCATGGCGGTGATCGGAGGCCTGGGGCGTATTGAAGGCGCCTGGCTTGGCGCGTTCGCGTTCATCGTGATCTCGAACGAGGCGACGAACCGCATCCCGGCGGACGGCCTCCCGATCATCGGCGGTACGTTCAACACCGTCATCGGCTTCATCTTCCTCGCGATCGTCCTCGTCTCCCCCGACGGGCTGATGGGGATCTGGGAGAAGCTCTGGACCCTACGGAGGCGTGGGGGGCCACCGGCCGTCGAGGTCGCGCTCGCGGAGCCGGCGGCTGGCGCTCAGTCGTGAACGGGGGGTGGAAACGAGGAGAGGATTTGTCGTAGGCTCACCCCTGCAGCGCAGATCGGACACGTGCAGGCACGAGAGGAGGGAATATGAAGGTAGGTAGGTGGAAGCTCCTGCTTCCCCTGGCGCTCTTCGCCGTCCTGGCTACGGTCGGGGCCGCGGGGGCGCTTGCCACACCGGCGCAGAGCCCGGCGGTCAAGCTCGCGATCATGACCGACTGCAAGGGCGCGTTCGCCTTCGGCTACGAGCTCGACATCGGCGGCGCGCAGGCCGCATTCGCGAAGTACGCCGGTGGAGTGCCGAAGAACAAGAAGAAGCCGTCGGCAGGAATGACGGGCATCAAGGCCGGCGGGGCGGAGGTCAAGATCGTCGGCTATGGATGCGGCGACGACACGGCGGCGACAGCCCTCAAGGAGACGCGGCGGCTCATGCAGCAGCTGAACGCCGACGTCATGCTCGGCCCGCTGTCAGGTGACGAGGCGGTCGCGATCAGCCAGTGGGCCAAGGCCCGGCCGACCAAGACCGTGATCATCGGAACGGCTGCGTCGCAGGATCCGACCATGCAGATCGCTCCGAAGAACGTCTTCCGCTACTTCGGCGACGGCGCGCAGTGGAACGCCGGCATCGGCGAGATCCTCTACAAGAAGTGGGGTTGGAGGAACGCCGCGGTGATCATGGACGACTACAGCTTCGCGTGGACGTCCGGCGCCGGCTTCATCGCCGACTTCTGTGCGAGCGGCGGCAAGATCGCGAAGCGCGTGTTCCCGCCGCTGAACACGACGGACTACTCGTCGTACATCCGTCAGCTCCCCTCGCCTGACGACGTCGACGGCTACTTCTGGGTCGTCGGTGGAACCGGCACCGGCTCGGCGCTCACCGCGTTCGAGCAGGCGTACGGCACCCTGAAGGCGAAGCAGCACTCGGGGAACCTGTTCCTCTGGTTCCTGACCGGTGCGTCCGTCGCTCCGAAGCTCCGCGGCGCGTACATCGGCGGGTTCGGGATCGCACCCGGCCTCAAGACGAAGGCCGCGGCTGCCTACCGGGCTCAGATCGCGAAGACGTACCCGAAGGTCATTCCCGCCGAGGACTCGTTCACGCTCAACTACTACCGTGGAGCCCACGCACTCGTGGTCGGGCTGCAGAGGTCCGGCGGCAAGGTGGGTGCGGCATTGCAGAAGGCGATGCCCCGCGCGATCGACGATCCGTATCAGGTCTCGGACGGTGGCATCCTGAAGCTCGACAGCCGCCGCCAGGCCATCCAGGACCAGTGGATGATGCAGATCAACCCGACGGGCGAGTTCGGCATTCGCACGTACGGCTACGTGCCGAACGTCGACCAGACGTTCGGTGGCACGTTCGGGCCGAACAAGCCCGCACCCGGCCGCAACTTCCCGCCCTGCACGAAGAAGAAGCTGCCGTGGCAGGGCAAGATCAAGGTCGTTTCCAACGGCACCGTGACGAACCAGGTCGTCAAGCCGTAGGGATGTGACCGAGGCGGCAATCGCAGTCGAACACGCCGAGCCGGCCCTCCGCTTGCGGGGGGTCGGCCGGCGTTTCGGTGGCCTTGTCGCGGTGAGCGACGTCGACGTCGACGTCGCACGGGGCGAGCGCCGCGCGATCCTCGGCCCCAACGGTGCCGGCAAGACGACGCTCTTCAACGTCATCGCGGGGGACATCCCACCGTCGACCGGGACCGTCGAGCTCCTCGGCAAGGACGTAACGCACCTGCCGGCACGCCACTGCGCTCGCGCAGGGCTTGCTCGCACGTACCAGCAGTCGCGAATGCTGATGGGGATCACGGTCGAGGACTCGATCTACCTCTCGATCCTGGGCGTCCGGGGCGGACGGCTCCGACCCGTCGTGCTCCCGCGCGATCGGGCCATGCGTGAGCGAGCGCGGGAGGCGGCACGCCGCGTCGCCATCGATCACAAGCTCGACGAGATCGTTGGCAATCTCTCGCACGGCGAGCACCGGCAGGTCGCGATCGCGATGGCGCTTGCGTGCGAGCCGCGCCTCCTGATGCTCGACGAACCGGCGTCCGGGCTCTCGCGCGGTGAGCGGCAGCTCCTGACGGAGATCCTCCTCGGCCTCGATCGCGAGATCACCTTGATCCTGATCGAGCACGACATGGACGTCGCGCTCCGTGTGGCCGAGCAGGTGACGATGATGCACGACGGCCGGGTCATCGTCGAGGGGACGCCGGAAGAGATCCGCGGCAACGAGCTCGTCCACGATCTCTACCTCGGCCGGCACCACTACGCGGAGGAGGGATGAGCGCACCGCTCCTCGAGGTCTCGGGTCTCGACGCGTTCTACGGGAGTGCACAGGTGCTCCACGGCGTCACGTTCTCGATGGGAACCGAGTCGGTTGCGATCGTCGGTCGCAACGGCATGGGCAAGACCACTCTCTGCGCGGCGATCATGGGCTTCACGCCTCCGCGGGCGAGCGGGTCGATTCGATTCGAGGGCGCCGAGCTCGCGGGCAAGCCCGCCTACAGGATCGCTCGGGCTGGCCTCGGCTACGTGCCGCAGGGTCGACGGCTGTTCCCGTCGCTCACCGTGAACGAGCACCTGAAGATCTCGGCCCGCGGATCCCGGAACGGCGCGTGGACTATCGAGCGCGTGTACGACCTCTTCCCGCGACTTGCCGAGCGCAGGCGAAACGGCGGTGCCGAGCTGTCGGGCGGCGAGCAGCAAATGCTCGCGATCGGTCGTGCCCTCCTCGGGAATCCGAGGCTGCTGATCATGGACGAGCCGTCCGAGGGTCTCGCCCCGACGATCGTGGACGTGCTCGTGGAGACGTTCAAGCAGCTCGAGGAAGAGGGCCTGGCGCTCCTGCTCATCGAGCAGAAGCTCGATGTCGCGACCTCGCTCGCCGAGCGGCAGCTCGTGATGGTCGGCGGCGAGATCGCGCTCGAGACGACGGCCGCCGAGCTGGGACGGGACAGCGAGATGCAACGTCGCTTCCTCGGGGTCGAGCCCGTCGCAGGCTAGGATCCTCGCCCGCGTGACACGACGACGCTCCATAGGCGCGTTCGCCGCTGCCCTTGCAATCCTCGCCGGCGGGTGCGGCGGCGAGGGAGGCGCACGCCCGGACCTCGTCTTCGTGAGCTCGCGCGATGGCGACTACGCGCTCTACGAGATGGACGCGGACGGAAGCGCCGAGCATCGACTCACCGATCACGAGCACGACACGTCCTCCCCGGCCGGGCTCTTCTACCAGATCGAGCCGGCCTGGTCGCCCGACGGGACGAAGATCGCCTTCGCGAGCCGGCGAGGAGGGTCGTTCGACATCTACGTGATGGATGCGGACGGAACCGGCACCGTGCGACTCACGACGACGAAGCAGCACGACAACCATCCGAGTTGGTCGCCGGACGGGATGCGCATCGCCTTCGAGCGTGACGACGACATCTACGTCATGGCCGCCGACGGTTCCGGCGCGCGGAGCGTCTCGGATCCCGGGGCGGAGGAGGCAGAGCCGGCCTGGTCGCCGGACGGTCGCTCCATCGCCTACGTGCGGCGGACCCCAGGCACTCCGATCTGGGAGGTCTGGCTCATGAACGTGGACGGGTCCGGAAAGCGGCAACTCACCTCCCAGGACGCGCGCGCCGCCACCCCCGCCTGGGCGCCGGACGGCTCGCGCGTCGCCTTCGTGTCCAACGCCGAGAGCGACGTGTACGAGCTCTTCACGATCGGTGTCGATGGGACGGGGCTTCGGAGTGTCACCCCGACGGCGGGCGACATGTTCGAGCCTGCCTGGTCACCGGACGGATCGAAGATCGCGTACCAGGAGGACGGCGCGATCTACACCGTCGAGCTCGGTGGTGGGGCGGTCGAGAGGCTCACCGACAGCAAGAACAACGACTCGTCCCCGGTCTGGAATCCCGTTCCGCCTCCCGAGCGATAGGCATTCGCTCCGCAGTCGCAGCAGCCCAGTCCAGCCCTCAGAAGGTGCCGTAGCGCTCGTACGCCTCGAGCGGCTTGACCCCTTCGCGCACTGCGACCCGGATCTCGTCCTCGGTCGCGGCTTTCCGCTCCGCCTCGGCGAGCACGTCCTCCCCGATCGCGGACGGGACCACGACCACACCGTCGTCGTCCCCGACGATCCAGTCCCCGGGCTCGACTCGCACGCGGCCGATCGTCACGGGCACCTGTGTCGCTTCGAGCTCCCACCGCCACGTCGAGTCCTCGGGAGTCACGAACCGGGTGAAGACGGGGAAGCCCTCGTCGAGGATGAAGCGGATGTCGCGGCACCCTCCGTCGAGAACGCAGCCTGCGACACCGCGCGCCTTGAGCGACGTCACGGAGAGCTCGCCGAGGTGGGCCGAGACGTCGTGGCCGCATGCGTACACGGCCACCTGCCCGGCCGGGACCTCTCCGAGCATCTGGAGTACCTTCCTGATCGCCCGGTCGTAGTCGTCGGCGCCCGTCCTCTCGGCGGGTCGCCCTTTCACCGTGAAGGCCCGCCCCGCCATCGTCGTGCCGCGCTCGAGCGGTTGGATGGCGGGCGGCAGGGTCTGGTCGTGGAGGCCGCGCGCGTCGAGGATGTCCGCCAGTGCGGCCGTGTAGATTGCCTCGAAGCGCTCTCTCACGGCTCCGGGATCCCCAGGTCGGCCGGTGTGTCGGCGCCGCGACCCTCGACGAGCTCGGGCGCCTGCTCCTCGAGAAGTCTCAGCACGAGCTCCGCGCGGCGCACACGCTCGCGACCCAGCTTCACGGCGAGGTCCTCGAGGTGGAGCCCGGAGGGGTAGATGTTCGGGGCGTTCCTGAGGCCGAGCTTCACGTACAACGGTGCGGCCCGCCGGATCATCTCCGAGACCTCGTAGAACCGCACGAAGCCGCCCTGGTCGTCGGGCGCCTCGACGTACACGTCGAGCGGGGCCGTGCACGCTCCGCGCAGCTGGCCGAGATCCTCGGGAGAGAGGTCGGTCGCGACGTTGATGGTCGATGCACCGAGCGCCTCGAGCGTGCGTGCCGTGGCTGCGTTCGCGCACGGGAGCAGAACCGACGTCTTGAGGACGAGCGATGCGGGAAGCTCCCCCGATCGCCGCATCGCACCCAGCGTCGCGAGCACGCCGAGATCCGCGACGAGGAACGAGCGAATGCCGAGGGCGAGCCCGCGGCGCACCTCCGCGAGCGAGGATTCGACGCCCGCATTCCCTCGTGCGACGCCGCCGGCAGCGGCGGTCGCGAGTGACTGGCCGCCCACATCCCACGCTCCACGCGGCCCGAGGAAGAGCGACACCTCCACGCCCGCATCGGCGCCGAGCCGGGCCAGCTCCCGGATCTCGTCGTCTGTGAGCATCATCACGCCGCTCCCCTGGGAGACACGGCGCACGGGTACCGAGCGTCGCTCCGCCTCCTCCAGGACCGCCTCGAGGACTCGAGGCCCCTCGACCGAGGGGATCTCGATGCGGTAGCGGAGACCGTCCGCAAACCGGGCGTCGCTCACGGATCTAGCCTAAGCGCCAGAACGCCTCGAACGCGTCGGGGTCGGTCGGAAGCGCCAGCACGCTCCGCACGAGGCCGTCCTCGATGCGGAAGAGGAGGAGCTGGTCGAGCTCGAGCGTGCGGCCGTGGCGGGTGCCGCGGGCCCGGTAGAGGGCGGCGGCGCGCGTGTCGCTCGCCAGCACGTCGATCAGCTCCGAGCCGTACGTCCCGTCCGTCTCCTTCGGCAGGCGCGCGAGGAAGCGGAAGATCTCCTCCCGGCCTCGGTACGTCCCGGCCATGACGCCGGAGCCGGGCACGATCCAGACGGCGTCCTCCGCGAACAATCCGCGTAAGGCGAGCCCCTCCCTGCGCGCGAACGCGTCGAAGATCCGGCGGACGAGAGCCTCGTTATCGGCTGCCGGCACGGCCGCGCTCCCAGCGCGCGATCAGGGTCTCGACGTGGCTCCGCTGCGCGGAGCTGAACGGGATCGTGCGGAGGACGCGGCGGGCCTCGGAGGGGTCGTCGTTCGCGACCGCGGCCTCGAGCCGCTCGCGCTGCGGGGTCGGTTGCCGGAGCTGCCTCCGCAGCCAGCGGAGCAGGCTGACAGCGGCCTGGTCGGTCACCCCTCCAGGCTAACCCGCGTCGTCCTGTGGCGCGTCGTCCGCCGGCGCGGCGTCGGGCTCGCGGCCCTCCGTCCCCAGGGAGTACGCGCTGAGCCGGTTCGAGAGCCCCGCCATCCAGCCGGCCGCGAGGGTCTCGTCGCCTGGCTCCTCCTGCGAGCGCTTGGCCTTCGACTTCGACGTGCCCGGTTCGGGCGCGGGCCGCCGTCGGGGTGCCGTGCGGCTCGCGGGGCGGGGCGACTCGTCCTCGTCGTCCCTCGGCAGCGGGAAGCTCGTGACGGGCGGGAAGTAGAGGCCTGCGGCCGCGGCGCCGGACGTCTCGTCGACCGGGGCACGCGGCGGATCGGGAGCCTGCTGCGGGTGGGCCACCTGCGGGGTCGGCTTCGCAGGCCGGCTCGGCCGGTTCGGGTCGACGATGTAGTCGGGAAGCGGCTCCGGTTCCGGCTCCGGTTCCGGCTCCGGGCGGGGAGGCGACGGCGGGGTCGCGCGCGCCGCGGCTGCGTCGGGCGGGACGACGTAGTCCGGCAGCGGCTCCGGCGCCCGCGGAGGTGGGGGAGGCGGTGCGGGGGCCGCGGCCTCGGGCTCCTCCCGGCGAGGCTCCTCGGTGGGCTGCTCGGGCACGTCCGGCGGCAGGACGATCCGGAGCGCCGGCTTCGGCTCCGGCTCGGGCACCGGCTCGGGCTCGGGCTCGGGTGCGAGCGTCGGCTCCGGCTCCGGCTCCGGCTCCGACGCGGGGGCGCCGATCACCTCGGCGACGGGGATCTCGGGTGCGACCATGACCGGCTCGGGCTCCGACTCCGGAGCGGTTGCCGGGGCCGGCTCCGGCTCGGGGGCGTGAACCGCCTCGGCGACCGGAGGCTCGGGCTCGGGCTCGGCGGCGACCACGACCGCCTCTGGCTCGGGAGCGGGCTCGACGACCACCGGCTCGGGCTCGACCACAGGCACAGGCGCAGCGGGCACCGGCTCGACCACCGGCACCGGCTCGGGCTGCGGCTCGACGACGGGCGCGGCCTCTGCGACCGGAGGTGGCACAGGACTCGGGGCCGTCGGCGGCGGGGTCCGCCCGGCGGCCCGAGCGGGCCGGACCTCGGGGTCGGAGGTCGGGGGCAGGTCCCAGAGCGGCCTCCCGGCGAGCGGCCGCTCGCGGAGGACGCTCCGGCTGATCCGGCCGCGCACGGTCGGAAGCTCCTCGACGAACACGATCTCGCGCGGAACCTGCTGCTCCGGGAGCACCTGGCCGAGGAACTGCCGGAGCTCGGCCTCGAGCGCCTCGGTTCCCTCGGTGCCCGGGACGGGAACGACGAAAGCGCGCACGAAGTGCCCACCACGCTGGAGGTCGCGGATGCCCACGACCGCCGCCTCGGCGATCGCGTCGTGCGAGCGCAGGACGTGCTCGACCTCGTAGGGCCCGAAGGTGCGCCCGCTGCTCGTGATGACGTCCTCGGCTCGCGCGACGAAGCCGAGGAAGCCCTCGGGATCCGCGACCGCGACGTCGCCGGTCAGGTACAGGTCGCCGCGAAAAGCCCGCTTCGTCTCCTCCGGCGCCTCCCAGTAGCCGGCGAAGAGGGTCGGCGGGTGGCTGCGGACGGCGAGGTCGCCCTCGACGCCGGTCGGGAGCTCGTTTCCCTGGTCGTCCACGACGGCGATCTCGTAGCCGGGGAGGGCACGGCCGATCGCGCCCGGCTTCCACATCGCGTCGCGCCCGTCTCCGATCACGATGCCCGTCTCCGCCTGCCCGTACCCGTCGTGGATCGCGAGGCCCCAGCGCTCCTGGAAGACCTCGACGACCTCCGGCTCCAGCACGTCGCCGGTGGAGACGAGCCGGCGGAGCCGGGGAGGCCGGAAGCGCTCGAGCTTCTCGTGGCCGGCGAGCGCGCGGTACTCCGCCGCGGGCTGGCAGAGGATCGTTGGACCGATGCGGTAGAGGTGCTCGAGGCGCTCCTGCGGGTCGAACGCCCCCTGGTGGATCACCGTTTCGGCGCCGCGCGACCAGGGCCCGGCGAGCGTGAGCCAGACGGCGAGCGGCGAGTCGGCCTCGGCCGTGCACCAGACGACGTCTCCGCGACCCGCGTCCAGCCAGTGCTCGGCCTGCAGGCGCGCGGCGAAGACGGCACCGTGCGTGTGCGCGATCTCCTTCCGGGCGCCGCTCGTGCCGGGCGAGAGGAAGACGAGCGCGAGGTCGCGCGACGACGTGTCGTGGGTCGGGGTCGCGCTCAGGTTGGAGGACCCTCGCCGGCGCCCCTCGTCCTCGACGTACAGCACGTCCGGCTCGAAGGACAGCTGCTCGATCGTCGACCGGGCGTGGTGCTCGGCCACGACGAGCGACGCACTCGTGGACGCGTGCAGCGCCTCGAGGGCGCCCGCCGACAGGGTGGGCAGCACCGGGACCGCGACGGCGCCCGCCTTCCAGATGCCGAGGACGAGCTCGAGCCAGTGCATCGAGGTCTCGGCGAGGAGGATGACGCGATCCTTCGGGTGCACCCCGTGCTCCGCCAGCGCCGTCGATCGCCGCGCCGCGGCCTCCGCGATCTCGAGGAACGTGCGGGGCTCGATGACGCCGTCGCGCCCGAGGAACGTCACTGCGTTCCGCTTCGGATCGGCCGCGAGGGCCTCGACGACGTCGCGCGTGAAGTTGAAGCGATCCGGCACCTGCCAGCGCCCGTCGACGAGGGCAGGGCGCAGCGCGAGCTCGAGCGGCGACGCCGCCTGGTCCGCGCGCGCGCGGCGGCGGCCGATACGGAGACCTTTCACGGCCCCTGCATTATCGACCCGATCGGGGTGAAAGCTGAACCCGAATTCGCCGTCGGCCCGTGAGGGAAGCTCTTCACTGCTCGAGCGCGGCCCGGAGCGCGTCCGCCGCCCCCGAGAGCACCGGGTCGCCGTGGGACACGAGAATCCGCTCCACGGGGAGCTCGAGGAGCGCTCCGAGGCTGGTGGCGAGGGCCGCGTGCGTCCTTCCCGCGGGCAGCCACGACTCGGGGCACAGGCGGACTCCGCCTCGGCCGTCTCCGAGCAGGACGTCGCCGGGGACGAGCGCCCGGTGTGCGGGGATCCAGTAGACGACCTCGGCCGCTCGTACGGTGCGGACGGACTCGATCCCTCCGGGGAGCCGGTCGTCTCTCGAGAACGGGTCGGTCACGACCCCGGCCCGCCGGGTGACGGCCGCCCTGCCGGAGCTCGGCGCCCAGACCCGCGCCCCGTAGCGCTCGACCATCGCGGCCGCGCTGCGCGTGTGCCAGAAGACCGTTACGAGCACGTGAACCGGGCTGGCGAGCCTCGCCACGTCGCGGTCGAGGGCTCGCCAGAAGCGGTCGGTGTCCTCAGGCGGGACGAGGGGATCGACGAGGACGATCCCGTCCTCCGTCTCGACGTAGACGCTCCCGACGTCCTCGCGCCACTCCTCGTGGTAGCCGGTCCACCGCCACAGGCCCGGTGCGATCTCGAGCACGTCCATCTCGTGACTGTAGTGGCACCTCGCGGGCGTTTGCGTATTGTCGGGGGAGCAACCAAGGAGGGGCTTCATGTCGGGTGCGCGAATCGCGCTCCTTCTCGTGCTTGCGCTCGGGGCCGTCGGCACCGTCGGCTGCGGCGGCGGCGAGGCAGCGACGACCGACACCGAGACGACTCCGGTCTACGACATCGGTACCACGTTGCATGCCAGTGTCGGCCCGGGTTTCGAGATCAGCTTCACGACGGACGACGGCCCGATAGAGCGCCTCGCGCCGGGGGAGTACACCATCGACGTCGACGACAAGTCGTCTGCTCACAACGTCCACCTCACCGGGCCGGGGGTGGACGAGGATTCGGGCGTCAACGACATCGGCTCGTCCACGTGGACGGTCAGGTTCGAGGAGGGCTCGTACGAGTTCGTGTGCGACCCGCACCCGACCACGATGAAGGGCGACTTCGAGGTCACCACGGAGTAGTCGAGGCCAGGTGTCGAGCGCTGTCGAACGCATCGCGGCCGAGCTCCCGCGCCCCGAGGCCGCGCGCTGGTTTCGCGCCCCCGGGCGCGTCAACCTGATCGGCGACCACACCGACTACAACGACGGCTTCGTCCTCCCGATCGCGATCGACCGGGACTGCGTCGTTGCCATTCGACCCTCCGACCTCGTGCGCGTGACGTCCCTCGACCTGGGCCAGACGGTCGAGATGCCCACGGACGGCAGCGCGGCGCTCGCCGAGATCGCTCCCGCGTGGGGGAGGACGGTAGCCGCGGTCGTCCGTGAGCTCGCGCGGATCGGGCGACCGGCCGCGGGGATGGACGCAGTGCTCGCCTCGGACGTGCCCATCGGCTCGGGGCTGTCCTCGAGCGCGGCCTTCGAGGTGGCCGTCGCGACCGCGCTCGCCGCCGCCGCGGACTGGGAGGTCGATCCCGCGGAGCTCGCGAAGGCGTGTCGCGAGGCGGAGGAGGCGGCCTCCGGTGTCCCCTGCGGGATCATGGATCAGCTCGCCTCCGTCGCCGGACGCGAGGGGTGCGCGCTACTGCTCGACTGTCGGTCGCTGGAGACGCGAGCCGTGCCGCTCCCGGTAGGCATGGGCCTGCTCGTGGTCGACTCCGGTCAGCCGCGTGCCCTCGCGGACAGCGAGTACGCGGAACGGCGGTGGGCATGCGAGGAGCTCGCCCGGAGCCTCGGCCTCGAGGCGCTGCGAGACGCGAGACTCGATCAGGTCGCCGACGAGCCGCTCGGCCGCCACGTCGTGAGCGAGAACGCGCGGGTGCTCCGGGCGGCCGACGCGCTCGAGGACGGAGACCTCGCCCGCCTCGGCGTGCTCCTGACCGAGAGTCATGCGAGCATGCGGGACGACTTCCGTATCTCGACGCCCGAGCTCGACGCCCTCGTCCACGCCCTCGTCGAGGCCGGCGCGCACGGCGCGCGTCTGACGGGCGGTGGGTTCGGCGGCTCGGTCGTGGCCGTCTGTGACGCGGGGGCCACGGCGCGCGTTGCGGAGGCGGCATCCGCGAGCTATCGGGCCGAGACAGGCCTCGCGCCACACGCGTTCGCCTGCCGTGCCGTGGACGGCGCCGGACGGCTGTAGACAGCCAGCGCCAGTCGGGAGAACTCACCCCGTCTGCCTGCGGATAAACCCCGTTGACAGGCCTTGCTCCGTGGCGTTGACTCGCGGTTGGTAGGCAACGACACAAGGAGGGACGATGAGCAAGGGATTCAAGCGAGGACGAGTTGCGGTCCTCGCCGCGGCGCTCGTAGTCGCCGCAGTGGCGCTCATGCTGCCCGCATCCGGCCTCGGGACACAGGCGAAGAGCGATCAGGCATGCCAGCTCCAGGTGTTCTCGTGGTGGACGGGCGGCGGTGAGGCTGCAGGTCTCGACCGGCTGATCACGATGTGGAACAAGGCCAACCCGGACTGCCCGTTCAAGAACGAGACGGTCGCGGGCGGCGCCGGCACGAACGCGAAGGCAGTGCTCCAGAACCGGCTCAAGGCCGGCAACCCGCCGGACTCGTTCCAGGGCCATGCGGGAGCGGAGCTTCGTGACTACATCAAGAACGGACAGGTCGAGCCAGTCGACTTCATCTACAAGGTCGCCGGGTTCGGCAAGGTGATGCCCGCGTCTCTCATCAGCCAGATCCGCTACCAGGGCAAGCTCTGGTCGGTGCCCGTGAACATCCACCGGGCGAACGTCCTCTGGTACAACCCGAAGACGCTCAAGGCGAACGGCATCCCGGTGCCGAGGACGTACACCCAGTTCGTCGCCGCCCTCAAGAAGGCTGACGATGCCGGCCTCACGCCGCTCGCGATGGGCGAGCAGTGGACCGCTCAGCACCTGCTCGAGACGGTGATGGTTGGAACGCTGGGCCCGAAGGGCTGGGCGAACCTCTGGAAGGCGAACTCGGCGAAGGCGTGGGGGAGCAAGAGCGTGACGAACGCGCTCAACCGCTACAACACCCTCCTCGGCTACACGAACTCGGACGCCGCCTCGCTCACGTGGCAGGACGCCGGGAAGCTCGTCGCCGACGGCAAGGCCGCCTTCAACGTGATGGGCGACTGGCAGGACGGGTACTTCAGCGGGACGAAGAAGGGCGGCAACCTCGCCCTGAAGCCCGGTACGGGCTACGGCTGGGCGCCGGTGCCCGGGACCGACAGGGTCTACGTCTGGCTCTCCGACAGCTTCACGCTGCCGAAGGGCGCGCCGCACCGCGCGGCGGCCGTGAAGTGGCTGACGTTCCTCGGGAGCCGGGTGGCGCAGGACGCGTTCAACCCGGTCAAGGGCTCGATCCCGGCACGGAAGGACGCGAACCCCAAGCTGTACAACGCGTACCTCAGGTCGGCGCTCAGGGACTGGAAGTCCGACGCGCTCGCCGGGTCGCTCACGCACGGCGTCGTTGCGCCGGGTGCGTGGTCGACCGACATCGGGACGGCGCTCGGGCTGTTCCTGCAGTCGAAGGACGTCGCCAAGTTCCAGGCTGCGCTCGTGAAGGCGGCGGCGAAGAACTCGTAAGAGGAGACACGCAACGCAGAAAGCGAGAGACTGACGCCTGACGTGAACGAGGTCGGGCAGTGAGGAAGATTCGGCGGTGGGGACCAGGGCTGCTCCTGGTCTCCCCGTCGATTCTGCTCATTGCCGTGTTCGTCTACGGCCTCATCGGCTGGAACGTCAAGGTCTCCCTCTCCGACTGGCGACAGTCGGTGGAGACGAGCGGTTTCGACACGAGCGCCTACGCCGAGCTGTTCCCGGGCAGCCTCGGCCAGGTGGACGACTTCATCCGCGCCGTCCTGACGGGCGACCAGTCGGAATCGCTCACCACTGATCCGGCGTGGATCGTCAGCCTCCATCACGCCCTCCTCTTCACGGTCGGGTTCATCGCCGGGGCGCTCATCATCGGCGCGTCGCTCGCGTTCCTGCTCGACAAGGGCGTGAAGGGCGAGGGCACCTTCCGCGCGATCTACCTGTTCCCGATGGCCGTCTCCTTCATCGCGGCCGGCGTTGTCTGGAGGTGGCTCATGAACCCCGCGCCGGGCGACCGCTCGACGGGCTTCAACCTCCTCTTCGACAACCTCGGCCTCGGGTTCCTCCGCAACGACTGGTTCCTCGGGCTGGACTGGGGGGCGGCCGCGCTCGCCATCCCGGCGGTCTGGGCGCTCTCCGGGTACATCATGGCGCTGTACCTCGCCGGCTTCCGGGGCGTCCCCGAGGAGCTGCGCGAAGCGGCGCGCATGGACGGCGCGTCCGAGTGGCGCGTGTACCGGCACGTCGTCTTCCCGCACCTGCGCCCGGTGACGCTGTCGGCCCTGATCATCCTCGGCCACATCTCGATCAAGGTGTTCGACCTGGTCGTCGCGATCGGCGGCAAGCAGCTCATCACCATGACGCCGGCCGTCTACATGTGGATCCTCATCTACGACGCGTTCGACTATGCGAAGGGCGCGGCCATCGCGACCCTCCTGCTGCTCGGGATCTCCGTGCTCGTGATCCCGTACCTGATCTACACGGTCCGCTCGGAGCGTGAGGTGTGACGACGGTCGCCGCCGCCCAGGAGCACACCGTCCGCTACCGGAAACGGCGGCGGACGCGGACCCTCGTGGTCAAGTACGTCGCCCTCGCGTTCGCCGCGCTCGTCGTGCTGATGCCCGTCTACGTGCTCCTCGTCGCGAGCTTCAAGACGGGCGCCGACGCCGATCCGAGCCGCGCCTGGGCGCTCCCGGAGGTGTGGTCGCTCGACGCGTGGCGCGAGGCGTGGAACGGCGAGCAGTACGGGCTGCTGCCGTTCGTCAAGAACAGCCTCAAGCTCGTCATCCCGGCGACGCTCCTCTCCACGTTCCTCGGCTCGCTGAACGGCTTCGTGCTGTCGCGGTGGCGCTTCCCGGGGTCGGACCTCGTCTTCCTGTTCCTGCTCTTCGGGATGTTCATCCCCTACCAGGCCGTGATGATCCCGCTGACCCAGATCTTCGTGAACACGAACTTCCCGGAGGGGATACCGCGACTGATCTTCGCGCACGTCGTCTACGGGATCCCGATCACGACCCTGATCTTCCGCAGCTACTACGCGACGATCCCGGAGGACCTGATCGAGGCCGCGCGCATGGATCGCGCGGGAATGCTCCGCACGTACTGGTCGGTGGTGCTGCCCGTGTCGGCACCCGCCTTCGTGGTGACCGCGATCTGGCAGTTCACGTCGATCTGGAACGACTTCCTCTTCGCCGTGTTCCTCGTCGCGGATCCCGCGCAGTGGCCCGTCACCGTCGCGCTCAACAACACGACCGGCTCGTTCGTGACGCCGTACAACGTGCAGATGGCCGCGGCGCTGATCGCCTCCCTCCCGACCTTGATCGTGTACATCCTGCTGGGCCGATACTTCATGCGCGGCCTGATGGCGGGAGCGTTGAAAGGATGAGCACCCTCGATGGCTGACATTCGGCTCGACAGGCTCGGCAAGAGGTTCCCGAACGGCTTCGAGGCGGTCAAGGACCTCTCGCTCGAGATCGCGGAGGCCGAGCTGCTCGTCCTCGTCGGCCCGTCCGGGTGCGGGAAGACCACTGCGCTCCGGATGATCGCGGGTCTCGAGGACATCTCGAGCGGTGACCTCTACATCGGCGGCAGGCGGGTGAACGACGTGCTCGAACGCGATCGTGACATCGCGATGGTGTTCCAGAACTACGCGCTGTACCCGCACATGACGGTCGCGCAGAACATCGCGTTCAGCCTGAAGCTGGCGAGGCGTCCGAAGCAGGAGATCCGCGAGCGCGTCGCGGAGACGGCGAAGCTGCTCGGCCTCGAGGAGCTCCTCGACCGGAGGCCGAAGCAGCTGTCGGGCGGCCAGCGACAGCGGGTGGCGATGGGCCGCGCGATCATCCGGAAGCCGCAGGTCTTCCTCATGGACGAGCCGCTGTCCAACCTCGACGCGCAGCTGCGCGTCCACATGCGCGGCGAGATCGAGGCGCTGCAGAAGCGCCTCGGCGTGACGACGGTCTACGTGACGCACGACCAGGTCGAGGCGATGACGATGGGAGACCGCGTCGCGGTCCTCCGCTCGGGAGAGCTCCAGCAGGTGGACACGCCGACCGAGGTCTACGACCACCCCGCGAACCTCTTCGTCGCCGGGTTCATCGGCTCGCCGCCCATGAACCTCGCCCGCGGCACCATCGAGCGCGGCGACGGGGGGCTCGTCCTGCAGCTCGGGAGCACGTCCATCCCGGCGCCGACGGCGCTCGCGGACGAGCGCGGGCTCGGCGCCTGGGTCGGTCGCGAGGTCATCGCGGGGATCCGTCCCGAGGACCTCGAGGGACCGACCGAGGACGGAGCGCGGCGAGACGGGGTCACGATCGAGGCGACCGTGGATCGGGTGGAGGCCCTCGGCGCCGAGCTGCTCGTCTTCTTCGCGGTTGACGCTCCGCCGGCGACGAGCGCCGCCATCGCCGAGGCGACGGGCGGCGGTCTGGAGGAGGTCGCGCTCATCACCCGCGAGGGAACGCCCTTCTGCGCGACCTTCGAGCCTCGCTCCGGCGTTCGGGTGGGCGATCGCGTCGAGGTCACCGTCGACGTCAGGCGCCTCCACTTCTTCGACCCGGAGACGGAGAACGCGATCGGCGCCTGAAGGTGCTCAGGCTCGGCCTCCTCTCGACCGCGCGGATCAACGACCAAGTGCTCCGCGCCGCCGCGACGACGTCACGCGTCGAGGTGGTCGCGGTCGGAAGCCGGGACCACGCCCGTGCCGAGGCGTACTCGCGCGAGCACGGGCTCGCGCGAGCGTACGGGTCGTACGACGCGCTCCTCGCCGACGAGGACGTCGACGCGGTCTACGTGTCCCTCCCGAACGGGCTCCACCACGAGTGGTCGCTGCGGGCGCTCGGCGCCGGCAAGCACGTCCTCTGCGAGAAGCCGTACTCGCGGCATCCATCGGAGGTCGAGGAGGCGTTCGCCGCGGCGAGCACGGCGGGCCGCGTGCTGATGGAGGCGTTCATGTACCGCCACCACCCGCAGATCCCGCTCGTGCGGGAGCTCGTCGAGGGCGGGCGCATCGGGCGACTGCGGTTCCTGCGCTCGGCCTTCACCTTCCGGATCGGTGACGAGCGGGACGTGCGGCTGCGCCCGGAGCTCGACGGAGGCGCCCTGATGGACGTCGGCTGCTACTGCGTCTCGGGCTCGCGGCTCCTCGCCGGCGAGCCGGAGCACGTGCTCGGCGAGCGAGTCGTCGGTCCGAGCGGGGTCGACGTCGACTTCGCCGCCACGCTTCGCTTCCCAGACGACGTCGTCGCGCAGTTCCACGTCTCGTTCCTCGTTCCGCCCTACCAGGAGCTCGTCGCCGTCGGGGAGGAGGGGACGCTCGTCGTCCGCGCGCCGTGGCGTGCGGACTGGGGGGCCGCGCTGGAGCTCCGCCGGGGTCGCGACGTGGAGACGATCCGCGTTCCGGAGGGCGACGGGTACCGGCTCGAGCTGGAGAACCTCGCGGACGCGGCCGAGGGCCGGGCGCCGCCGCTCCTCGGCCGCGAGGATGCGCTCGCGCAGGCCCGTGTCATGGACGCGGCCTACCGCGCGGCCGAGTCCGGCGTCTCAGTCGCGCTCTGACGAGAGCGCCAGCGGCTCGATGCGGCGATCCTCGATCCGCCACGCGGCGAGCTCGCCCGTGCGCAGCGTGTAGATGAGGTACGGCCGCCCGGCCCAGAGGCCGACGTTCTCGACGTCGGTGCGCGACGGTCGCGGCGGTGACGAGAGGTGCGAGTGGAAGACCGCGAGCTCGTAGCCCTCGTCCTCCAGGAACCACGTCTCCGGGTCGACGTCGAGCTCGAAGCGGTAGGGGGAGGCGGCGGCGTTCCGGCCGGGCACGTAGCGCTCGGCGAGCCCGTCCCGGAGGACGACGAGCCCGCAGGCCTCGTTCGGGGCCTCCGCGCGTGCGTGCTCCTCGAGCTCGCTGCGGACGGCAGCCGGGACTACCACCACACCGACCGCCCCATCTCCGTCTCGACGTCGTCGGCGTCCCAGAACCCGGCGGAGAGGTACTTCCAGCCGCCGTCCGCGAGCACGCACACGACGACGCCCTCCTCGAGCTCGCTCGCCAGGCGCCGGGCGGCGTGGATCACCGCGCCGGAGGAGACGCCGGCGAACACGCCCTCCTCGTCGAGCAGGAGCCGGAGCGCCGCGACCGCCTCGGCATTCGAGACGAGGATCTTCCGGTCGAGCCTCGACACGTCGAGGATGGGCGGGACGTAGCCGTCCGCGAGCGAGCGGAGCCCCAGGACCTCGTCGCCCGGCAGCGGCTCGGCGGCCGCGACGACCACGTCGGGGAACGCCTCGCGCAGCCGCTCGCCCGCGCCCATCAGCGTCCCACCCGTCCCCAGCCCGGCGACGAAGACGTCCACGCGGTCGAGCGCGGCGGCGATCTCGGCCCCGGTTCCCTCGTAGTGCGCTCGGGGGTTGGCCTCGTTCGCGTACTGGAAGGGCATGAAGAAGGAGGGGTCGCGCTCGGCGAGCTCGAGCGCCACGCGAACCGCCCCGTTCGAGCCCTCCTCGCCCGGCGACTCGACGATCTCGGCGCCGTACAGCCGGAGCAGCCGGCGTCGCTCCTCGGTCACGCTCGCGGGCAGGACGCACGTGAGCGGGTAGCCGCGGAGCTTCGCGGCGAGCGCGAGCGCGATCCCCGTGTTCCCGCTCGTCGGCTCGAGGAGACGGCGTCCGGGCTCGAGCTCGCCCGAGGCCTCGGCCGCGTCGAGCATCGTCTTCGCGACGCGGTCCTTGATCGAGCCCGTCGGGTTCTGCCCCTCGAGCTTCGCGAAGAGCCGGACCGAGGGCCTCGGCGAGACGCGCGGCAGCTCGACGAGCGGCGTCGACCCGACGAGGTCGAGCAGCGACGCCGCGTGCGCCCTAGTTTCCACCTGCCATCGCCGGCAGCAGGATCACCTGGGCGTCCTCCGCGACCGGCGTCTCGACGCCGTCGCGGGTGCGGATGTCCTCGCCGCCGACGTACACGTTCACGTACGAGGCGAGCTCGCCGTCCTCGAGGAGCTGCGCCCCGAGCGCGGGGTAGCGGGCGGCGACGTCCTCGAGGACGTCTGCGACCGTCTCGCCCTGCGCGGGGATCTCGCGGGCGCCGCCGACCTCGGCGCGGAGCGTGGGAGGGATGCGGACGGTGACCATCAGATCTCCAGCGGGGTGTTGCAGAACTCCACGTAGTCGACGTACTCGGTGATCGTGGGGCTGTCGCCGCAGACCGGGCAGTCGGGGTTCCGGCGCACCGACACCTCGTCGAGCGTCGTGCCGAGCGCGTCGAAGAGGAGGAGGCGCCCCGCGAGCGAGTCGCCGCGGTCGAGGATGATCTTCAAGGCCTCGTTGGCCTGCAGCGAGCCGATGATCCCGGGCAGGACGCCGAGGACGCCGCCCTCCGCGCAGCTCGGCGCGAGCTCGGGCGGCGGCGGCTGGGGGAAGAGGCAGCGGTAGCAGGGGCCGTCGTGCGGCGTGAACACGGTGACCTGGCCCTCGAAGCGGAAGATGGAGCCGTGCACGACCGGGATCCCGTGCCAGACGGAGGCGTCGTTGACGAGGTAGCGGGTCGGGAAGTTGTCGGCGCCGTCCACGATCACGTCCCAGCCGTCGGCGAGGATCCGCTCGACGTTCTCGGAGGTCAGTCGCTCCTGGTAGCCGACGACGCGGACGTCCGGGTTCAGCGCCTCGAGCGTGCGCTTGGCGGACAGGACCTTCGGCTCGCCGAGGCGGTCGGTCGAGTGGACGATCTGGCGCTGGAGGTTCGACTCGTCCACCACGTCGGCGTCGACGATGCCGAGCGTGCCGACGCCGGCCGCCGCGAGGTAGAGGGACGCGGGCGACCCGAGGCCGCCGGCGCCGACGAGGAGGACGCGCGCGTCGAGCAGGCGCTGCTGGCCGTCCTCGCCGACCTCGGGGATGAGGAGGTGGCGGCTGTAGCGCGCGCGCTGGTCGGGCGTGAGCACGCG
>CAZODN010000004.1:0-14763 GCA_964578545.1 uncultured Gaiellales bacterium | reverse complement strand
CGGGGATGAGGAGGTGGCGGCTGTAGCGCGCGCGCTGGTCGGGCGTGAGCACGCGGGGGATGGTGACCTCGAAGCCGTTTCGCTTCCAGTCGGCGAAGCCGCCGGCGAGGTTGAGGACGTCCTCGTACCCCATCTCGGCGAGGACCTTCGTCGCGAAGGCGGAGCGCGCGCCGACCGAGCAGTAGACGACGAGCGGACGGGACTTGTCGGGGATGAGGCCCTCGATGCGGGACTCGAGCCGGCCGCGGGGGACGTAGACCGCGCCCGGGATGTGGCCTTCCTCCCACTCGTCCGGCTCCCGCACGTCCACGAAGAGCGGGCTCGCCGGTGAGCGGAACCGCTCGTGCGCGTCGATCGTCGAGATCTCCTCGATCTCGCCCCGCACGCGCGCCAGCAGCTCTCGGTAGCTCGCCATTACTTTCCGAACTATAGCGACGAGGGCACGGCTACCCTCGGGCGGTGAGCCCGCGCGCCCGAGTCCTCCTGCTCGTCGCTCTCGCCTGTGCGGCCGCCGTCGCCGTCGTCGGGGTGGCGGTCGTCTCCTCGGACGGCGCAGCGACCTCGCCGGCCGCCCCGAGCGAGACCGGGCTCCGCGAGGGACGCCCGCCGCTCTCGTTCGCCCTCGGCTTTCGCGGCGATCGCGAGGCGCGCGACCTCGCCCGCGGAGCGGCGCTGTACGCGAACGGGAACGTCGGGGCGGCGGCGGAGCTCTTCGCCCGGCACGACTCGCTCGAGGCGAAGGTGGGGTCGGCGTTCGCCGGCTGGCCGGACGGGACGCTCGACCGCCTCGAGCAGCTTGCGAAGCTCTACCCGAAGGTCGCGGTCGTGCAGCTCCACCTCGGGCTCGCGCGGCTGTGGGCGAACGAGGGCGACCCCACCGAGCCCTGGCGCGCCGCGCTCGAGGAGGAGCCCGACACGCCGTACGCGATCGTCGCCGGCAACCTCCTCCACCCGAACCTGCCCCGCGGGTTGCCGACCTTCGTCCCGTCCTTCTCGGCGCCTCCCGCGATCGTCCGCCTCCCGCCCGCGCGCCAGCTCGAGGCGCTCCGGCAGCGGGCGGCGTCCGGCGGCCTCCGCGAGCTCCTCCTCTACGGCGTCGGCCTCCAGCGCGTCGGCCGCCCGGTGTCCGCGGCCCGGGTCCTCGAGCAGGCGGCGAAGCGGTACCCGGGCGAGGTCGAGGCGCTCGTCGCGGCCGCGGTGGGGCAGTTCGACAAGGACGAGCCGGAGATCGCTTTCGGCCGACTCGGCCCGCTCAGCAGGACGTACGGCGACGAGCCGACGGTTCGCTTCCACCTCGGCGTCCTCCTGCTCTGGACGGGCCGCGTCCCGGCCGCGGAGCGCCAGTTCCGGCTCGCGGCGAAGGCGAAGCCGGGCTCGCCGCTCGCGCAGGAGGCGGAGCGCTACCTCGAGACGATCCGGAAGGCCCGCTCGTGAGCCTTCCTTTGACGACCGCCACCGCTGTGACTACCGTGTGAGCGCCGTCGAGAAAGGGGGGTTCGCTGGCCACACGAGATCCTGAAGGCGCGACCACTCGGACCCCGGTCGCCGACGTGCTCGCGACCGACGAGGCGCAACGGCTCCTGGAGAGCGGCTACCGGACGGGCAGCCTCGACGCCGAGGAGGTCGCGCTCGCGCTCGACGAGCTCGAGCTCGAGCCGGCGCAGCTCGACGAGTTCTACGCGGCCCTCGACGACGCGCAGATCGCGGTCGTGCACGCGCCGGGCGACTCGGCCGAGGCCGAGGTCGAGGTCGAGCCCGGCCCCGAGATCACGACCGACTCGCTCCAGCTCTTCCTGAAGGACATCGGACGCGTCCCGCTCCTCACCGCGGCGCAGGAGGTCGAGCTCGCGAAGCGCATCGAGCGCGGCGACCACGCGGCGAAGCAGGCGATGGTGGAGGCGAACCTCAGGCTCGTCGTCTCGATCGCCAAGCGCTACCGCAACCAGGGGCTCCCCTTCCTCGACCTGATCCAGGAGGGGACGATCGGTCTCGTGCGCGCGGCGGAGAAGTTCGACTACCGCAAGGGCTTCAAGTTCTCGACGTACGCGACGTGGTGGATCCGCCAGGCGGTCGCGCGGGCGATCGCGGACAAGGGCCGGACGATCAGGATGCCCGTGCACGTCGTCGAGAAGCTCAACCGGATCATGCGCTCCGAGCGCAAGCTCCGGGCCGAGCTCGGGCGCGAGCCGACGGTCGAGGAGGTCGCGCGCGACCTCGAGATGACCGTGGACGAGATCGAGCAGATCAGGCGGAGCGCCCAGGTGCCCGTCTCGCTCGAGAAGCCGGTCGGGGACGACGAGGAGTCGGAGTTCGGCCACTTCCTCGCGGACGAGACGACGCCGCTGCCCGACGAGCTCGCCGAGACCACCATGCAGCGCGAGGCGCTCCGGACCATCCTCTCTGCGCTGTCGGAGCGCGAGCGCCTCGTCCTCGAGATGCGCTACGGGCTCGACGGGCAGCAGCCGCGGACGCTCGACGAGGTCGGGCGGGCGTTCAACGTCACGCGCGAGCGCATCCGCCAGATCGAGCACCAGGGGCTGAAGAAGCTCCGGGCGCTCGCGGACGCCCAGCGCGTCCGCGACGTCGCCTGACGCGTCCTCGCGTCGTCAGAGCCCGAGCTCGTCGATCTGGCTCTCGATCACGTCTCGGTCGTCGGGGTCGGCGATCGACTCGAGCTCGGCCCGCGCGAGCGAGGCGAAGTGCTCGGCGTCGTCGCGGTTGCCGGCGGCGAGCTGCGCGCGTGCCAGGACCTCGAGGGCGGAGGCGAGGTCCCAGTCCTCGAGCCCCTCCCCTCCGGCCTGGACGATCGCGAGCGCCCGCCCGGCGTGGTAGAGCGCGGGCTCGCTACGTCCGAGCGCCGCGTACACGCGCGCGCACTGGTTCTCGCCGCGGGCGACGTTGGCCACGGTGCCGACCTCGCCCCAGTGGTAGCGGGAGGCGTGGACGACGTGGACGAGCTCGTCGTCCTGCTCGGGCGTCCGGCTGCCGAGCTCGAGGAGCCGCCAGCTGCGGTTGAAGAGGTCGACGGCGAGGCGGCGGTGGGTCGCGGCGTCGACGGGGTCGACGGTGACGTCGTTCACGAGGTTCTCCTTCCCTTCGATGAGTGCCTGGAGGCGGGCGAGCGCGTGCTGGACGACGACGGAGCGGAAGGCGAGACGCCGCTGGTGGGCGAGGAGGCGCTCGCGGGTCTCCTCGGAGGTCGCGGCGTCGAGCAGCGCCCGGATCTCGAGCAGCGGTACCTCGAGCTCGCGGAGCGCCCGGATCGTCTGTCCGCGCTCGACCTGCTCCGGGGCGTACGCGCGGTAGCGGGTGTCCGGGTCGACGCGGGCGGGCGAGAGGAGGCCGAGGCGGTCGTAGCTTCGCAGCGCCTTCGGCGACAGCCCCGTCGCTTGTGAGAAGGCCCCGATGGACATCTCGCCGTCGCGCACGCGCCGCACCATACGGCTTGCCCTCGGGGGAAGGTCAAGAGCCGGATACACTCGGCTGCCGTGCCGTCGAGAGAAGAGCTGCACGCGGAGCTCGCCGAGCTCGTCGCGATCCCGTCCGTGAGCGCCGACCAGGCGCACCAGGGCGACATCGAGGCGGCCGCGGCGTGGGTCGCGGACAAGATCGCGCGTGCCGGTGGCGCCGCGGAGGTCATCCCCTGGAACGGCGGGCGCCCGCTCGTCGTCGGGGAGGTCCGTGCGTCGCGCGACGCGGAGTCGGCGCCGACCGTGCTCTGCTACGCGCACTTCGACGTCCAGCCGCCCGACCCGCTCGAGCTCTGGGAGTCGGCGCCGTTCGAGCTGACGGCGCGCGACGGCCGGCTGTACGCGCGAGGCGTCGCAGACGACAAGGGGAACCTCTTCGTGACCGTCGAGGCGGCCGCGCAGCTCGCGGTCGAGGGCACCCTCCCGGTCAACGTCCGCTTCGCGTTCGACGGGGAGGAGGAGATCGGAGGCGACTCGATCGTCCGCTGGCTCGAGCGTGACGAGCGGGGCGCGGACGCCGCGCTCATCCTCGACGGAGGCATGGTTCGCAGCGACCTGCCGCAGTTCTACGTGGGCGTCCGCGGCATGCTCTACCTCCACCTCACCGTCCGCACCGGGGCCACCGACATGCACTCGGGGATGTACGGCGCCGCCGCCCTCAACGCCACGCACGCGCTCATGCAGGCGCTCGCGGCCGTACTGCCGGGCCCCGACGGCCGCGTGCCCGAGGCCCTGCGGGCAGGCGTGACGCCGCCGTCCGAGGAGGAGCTCGCGGCGTGGGCCCAACTCCCGTCCGGCGCCGAGGCGCTGGCCCAGCAGGGCGCGTCGCCGATCGTCCCCGGCGCCGAGGAGGAGTTCTACCTCCGCACCTTCGCGGACACCTCGCTCGACGTGAACGGCATCGCGGGCGGCTCGCCCGACCTCACGAAGACCGTCCTCCCGGTCGAGGCGCGCGCGAACGTCTCGATCAGGCTCGCACCCGGGCAGGACCCCGACGAGATCCTGGCCGCGTTCGAGCGCCTCGTGCGCGACGCGCTCCCGGTCGGCGCGGAGCTCGAGATCGAGGTTCGCAACCGCGCCCACCCCGCGCTGACGGCGCCGGACGCGCTCGCGCTCCAGCTCGTCGGCGACGCCTTCGAGCGTGTGATCGGCGCCCGCCCGCTGCTCGTGCGCTCGGGAGGGACGCTCCCCATCTACGCGGGGCTCGTCCGGCGCGGCCTGCCCACGCTCGCGACCGGCTTCGGCATCGAGAGCGAGTGCAACGTGCACGCGCCGAACGAGAACGTCCCCGAGGGGGCGATCGCCCTAGGCGTGGAGACGATGCGCGAGGCCTTCAGGGCGCTCGGGGCGCTTGGCGACTAGAGCTCACTTCACGAGCGCTCTCGCAGAGGAGCTCGCCGGCGACGTCCTCGACCGGTTCCTCCGCTACGCCCGCGTGAACACGCAGGCCGCGTACCGCGTCGCGGAGCGGCCGAGCACGGAGCGGCAGCTCGAACTCTCGCGCCTCCTCGTGGAGGAGCTCCGTGCGATCGGGCTCGAGGACGCCTGCCTGAACGCGGGCCACTCGGTCTTCGCCACGCTCCCCGGGACCGCCGACGGCCCCGTCGTCGGCTTGATCGCGCACGTGGACACGACACCGGACGTCCCGGGAGCGGGCGTGTCCCCGATCGTTCACGAGGGCTGGTCGGGAGAGCCGATCGTGCTCCCGGGAGACCCGAGGCAGGTCCTCGACCCGGACGAGCTCCCCGCGCTCGCGGAGCGCGTCGGCCACGACATCGTGACGAGCGACGGGACGACGCTGCTCGGCGCCGACGACAAGGCGGGGATCGCCGAGATCATGGCGGCGGTCGCGTACCTCGCCGCCCACCCCGAGCGCCCCCGCGCCACGCTGCGCATCGCCTTCACCGTGGACGAGGAGGTCGGGCGCGGCGCCGAGGGCTTCGATCTCGAGAGCTTCGGCGCGGACGTCGCGTACACGCTCGACGGGGCGGGGCTCGGCGAGCTCGAGGCCGAGACGTTCTCGGCGAAGTCCGTCCGCGTGACGATCCGCGGGCACTCGGTTCACCCCGGGAGCGCGAAGGGGAAGCTCGTGAACGCGGTCAAGCTCGCCGCCGACCTCGTGGCGTCGCTCCCGCGCGACCGGCTCTCGCCGGAGACGACGGAGGAGCGCGAGGGGTTCGTGCACCCGCACCGGATCGCAGGCAACGCGGAGGAGACGGTCGTCGACTTCATCGTCCGCGACCACGACGACGACCTCCTCGAGCAGCACGTCGAGCTCGTGCGGGAGCGGGTCGAGCAGGTCGCCGCGAGCGAGCCGCGGGCGAAGATCGACGTCGAGATCCGCGACGGCTACCGGAACATGCGCCGCTTCATCGAGGAGAGCCCGCGCGTCGTGGACGCCGCGCTCGAGGCCATCCGTCGCGCCGGAGTCGAGCCGAGGCTCGCCATCACGCGCGGGGGCACGGACGGCGCCGTGCTCTCGTCCCAGGGCCTTCCGACGCCGAACCTCTTCACGGGCGGCCAGGAGTACCACTCGGTCCGGGAGTGGGCGAGCGTGCAGGACATGGCCGCGGCCGCCGCGACGCTCGTCGAGCTCGCCGGGGTCTGGGCGGAGGACTGACCGCGAGCCGCGTGGCGCGCCGCTCCGTCGTCGTCACGGGAGCCTCGTCGGGGATCGGACGCGCGTGCGCGATCCGGCTCGCCGCAGCGGGCTGGCGGGTCTACGGCGGAGTCCGGTCGGACGCCGACGCCGAGACGCTGCGCGAGGCCGGGATCGAGCCCCTGCGCCTCGACGTCACCGACGCCGGGCAGATCGCGGCTGCGGCGGACGCCGTCGGCCCCGAGCTCCACGGCCTCGTCGCGAACGCCGGGATCGCCATTGCGGCGCCGCTCGAGCTCGTGCCGCTCGGCGAGCTTCGCCGTCAGCTGGAGGTGAACGTCGTGGGCCAGGTCGCCGTCGCGCAGGCGTTCCTGCCTGCGCTGCGCCGCGCTCGAGGGCGGGTGGTGCTCATGGGGTCGATCGGCGGTCGCAGCGCCCTGCCCTTCCTCGGGCCCTACGCGGCCTCGAAGCACGCGCTCGAGGCGATCGCCGACACGCTCCGCGTCGAGCTCGCGCCGTTCGGCGTCGCCGTCTCCATCGTCGAGCCGGCGAGCATCCGGACGGCGATCTGGGAGAAGGGTGCATCGCGGGCGGACGAGCTGACCCGGGGGCTGGATCCCGAGAAGGCCGCGCTCTACGCCGAGCGGATCGCGCGCTTCCGTCGGGTCGCCCTCTCGCGGGGGCCGGGTGGGGAGCCGGACGCGGTCGCGAGGGCGGTCGAGCACGCGCTCACCTCGTCGCGCCCGAAGGCGCGCTACCTCGTGGGCCGGGACGCCCACCTGCGGGCGTGGATCGAGCGGCTCCCCAGCCGTCTCCGCGACCGCGTGCTCGCGAGGGCGCTGACCGGCTAGGCGGCCTCGCCGGGGTCAGCCGGCGGTGTCGTGGACGCCGCAGCCGAGCCAGTCATGCCCGAAGCGCCGCATCTCCGCGATGACCGGGAGCAGCGCCCGCCCCTTCTCCGTCAGCGCGTACTCGACGCGGGGCGGCGACTCCGGGTAGCTCGAGCGGATCACGATGTCCTCGGCCTCGAGCCAGCGCAGCCGTTCGGCGAGCGTCCGCGGGCTGATCCCGGCGCACGAGCGCTCGAGCTCGGTGAAGCGCCGCGGGCCCTCGGAGAGGTCGTGGACGATGAGGACCGTCCACTTCGAGCCGACGATCTCGGCTGCGCCGGCGACCGAGCAGGTCGGTGCCGAGTGGACGGGGAGCATCGTGCGGGTGGCCACGATCCGATTGTACGAGTCGCGCCGTCCGCGGTCAGGCGGGGATCACGTCGAACCCGGCGAGCGCGAAGTCGCGGTCGACCGCGAGCGCCGTTCGGATCCCGTGCCGGCGCATGACCTCGAAGCTCGTGAAGTCGACGAGAGACGGAGCGCTGGCGCCGGTCGAGATGTGCGCGCTCAGCGCCGCACGATGAATCGCCTCGTCGATCCAGGCGACCTCGATCGGGCCGAGGATCTCCAGAACGAGGCGGCGCACGAGGTGCCTTCCGAGGCGACGTGCGACCAGTGCGGCGCACTCGACGATGACGTAGTTGTGCGTGACGAGCCTCTCCTCGGCGAGCGAGGCGAACGCTGCGGAGAGCCGGGCATGCTCGGTTGCGTCCTCGTCCATGAGGCCGAAGAGCGCGGAGGTGTCGACGAAGACCGTCAATCGCTCTCGTACGCGTCGGCCAGGTACTCGTCGTGATTCGCCGCGATGTCCGCGACGCCGCTTCGGCCGCAGCCGATGGCCGCGAGCGCGCGCGCCCACGCCTCGGCGCGGCTCTCGCGACGGCTCAGCTCGTGGTCGACGGCCTCGCGGACGAGCGCGGAGATGGAGATCCCGCGCATGCGGGCCTGCCGCCGCAGCTCGGCCTGCTGCTCCTCCGTGAACTGGATCTGCATCCTGACCATGCCATCATGATCGAAGAAGTGATGGCATAGCGTCAAGAGAGCGTGCCGACTCGTTCACCAGGGCGGCGGGTTGTGCACCCAGCGGCCCCCGACCATCGTGGCGACGACCTGCACCGTCTCCAGCTCCTCGGGCGGGCACTCGAGCGGGTCGCGGGAGAGGACGACGAGGTCGGCCAGGAAGCCGGGGCGCAGCTTCCCGCGCCGCCGCTCGTCCCCGGTCAGCCAGGCCGGGTTGACGGTCGTCGCGACGAGCGCCTCCTCGACCGTGACGCGCTGCTCCGGGTGCCACGCGGGGCGGTCGTCGATCGTGCGCAGCACGCCCGCGCGGATGCCCGCGAGCGGGTCGAGCTCCTCGACGGGCGCGTCCGAGCCGTTCACGACGAGCGCGCCCGAGTCCCAGAGCGAGCGGAACGCGTACGCCCCGTCCGTGCGGTCGCCCCAGAACCGGTCCGCGAGGTCGCGGTCGGACGGCGCGTGGCTGAACTGGACCGAGCAGGCGACTCCGAGCGTTGTGAAGCGCCCCATGTCCTCGGGCGCGAGGCACTGCGCGTGCTCGACGCGGTGCCGCAGCCCGAGCGGAGCCCATGCCTCGCGCGTGGTCTCGAAGGCGTCGAGCGCCTCGCGGTTGGCGCGGTCGCCGATCGCGTGCACGGAGACCGGCCAGCCGGCGCGCGCGCCCGCGCGGATGATCTCCGCGAGCTCCTCGCCGCTCGTGATCACGACCCCGGACCCGTCGAGCATCCAGGCCGTCTGGGAGCCCAGCGTCCCGTCCATGAACGCCTTCAGGTAGCCGAGCCGGAGGAAGTCGTCACCGATGCCGGAGCGGAGCCCGAGCTCCTCGAGCGCGGGCAGGCTCTCGTGCGGCACCGACTGCCACACGCGGAGCGTCAGCCCCTCGCGCTCGGCGAGGCGCTGGAAGATGCGCGGCGCGCCGAGCCAGCCGTCCTTGTCGTGGATCGCGGTGACGCCGCGGCTCGCCACGATCCGCAACCCCTCACGCGTCGCGTCCACCCACTCGTCCTCGGGCACGGACGCGAAGCGCGCCCGGAACTGCCACGCGGACTCCTCCCGCAGGACGCCCGTCGGCTCGCCCGCCTCGTCGCGCTCGACGACGCCTCCCTCGACCTCGAGGTCGCCGTCGGCGAGCGCGAGCCCGGCCGAGTTGAGCCAGAGCGAGTGGTAGTCCTTCGCCCACAGCGCGGCCGGTGTCTCGCCCGTCACCGCGTCGAGGGCCTCCTTCGTCGGCTGCGTCTCCCACTCCGCCGAGCGCCAGCCGGTTCCGCGGATCCACGAGCCGCGGCGCGGATGGGCGCGCACGCGCTCGAGCGCCTCCGCGAGCCCTGCCGCGCCGTCGAGACGGACGTCCCGCTGCGCGAGCGACCAGGTCGGGAAGTGGACGTGCGAGTCGGTGAAGCCCGGCACGACGCAGCGGCCTTCGAGGTCGACGACGTCGGGGGAGGGGAGCGCGGTCTCGTGCGCGCTGACGCCCCCGGCGACGAGCTCGCCCGCGATCGCGAGCGCCCGCGCGATCGGCAGCGACGGGTCGAGCGTGCGGATGACGCCGTTCTCGAGGATCATTCGCGGCGACTGTATCGACGGAGAGGAGTGGGAGATGGTCGAGCACGTCGCCGTGAACGTGACGGACTTCGAGGCCGCGAAGCGCTTCTACGAGGCTGTCCTCGGGCCACTCGGGTACCGCGTCGTGTACGAGGAGGAGGGCGCGCTCGCGTACTACGCGGACGAGCGCCGCCTCGACTTCGGCATCGGTCGCCGCGACCCCGTCGGAGGCGCGCACGTCGCCTTCGGATGTCCCGACCGCGAGAGCGTCGACCGGTTCTACGAGGCCGGCCTCGCCGCCGGGGGGAGCGACAACGGCCCGCCGGGGCTCCGCCCCCAGTACGCGCCGGACTACTACGCCGCCTTCGTGCACGACCCCGATGGCAACAACATCGAGGCCGTGTGTCACGGAGCTGCGGCCTAGACTTCGCCCCGTGCCCTGGGAGCCGCTGACCGAGGAGCAGCTCGAGATCCGCGAGCTCGTGCGCACGATCGCGCGCGAGCGGATCGCCCCGCGCGCCGCCGAGATCGACGAGTCGCACGAGTTCCCCTGGGACGTCGTCGAGCACTTCCGCGAGCACGGGATCTTCGGGCTCTTCTACGACGAGGAGCACGGCGGGCTCGGCACGGGGACGCTCCTCTCGCTCGTCGCGATCGAGGAGGTCTCGAAGGTCTGCGCGACGAGCGGGCTGATCCTCGCGGTGCAGGAGCTCGGCTCGCTGGCGCTCAAGCTCGCGGGCTCGGAGGAGCAGAAGATGCGCTTCCTCCCGACGCTCGCCTCCGGCGAGGTGCTCGCCGCGTACGCGCTGACGGAGGCAGGCTCGGGCTCCGACTCGGCGGCGATGCGGACGACCGCGCGCCGCGAGGGGGACGAGTACGTCCTGGACGGCTCGAAGCGCTTCATCACGAACGCCGCCGTCGCGGGGCTGTACACGGTGTTCGCGAAGACCGACCCCGACGCCGGCCACGCCGGGATCACGGCGTTCGTCGTCGAGGCGGGCACGCCCGGCTTCGAGGTCGCCCGGCTCGAGCCGAAGATGGGGATCGCCGGCTCGACGACCGGCGAGCTCCTCTTCGAGGGCGCGCGCATCCCCGCCGCGAACCGTCTCGGGGAGGAGGGCGAGGGCTTCCGGGTCGCGATGCGCGTGCTCGACCGCTCCCGGCCGGGTGTCGCCGCGCAGGGGCTCGGGATCGCGCAGGGCGCCACCGACTACGCCCTCGAGTACGCGCGCACGCGCGAGACCATGGGGAAGCCGATCGCGCAGCACCAGCTGATCGCGGCCAAGCTCGCGGACATGGAGACGCGCTGCGAGGCCGCGCGCGGCCTCCTCTACCGCTTCGGCCGCATGGTCGACGAGGGCGCCGACGACGCCGAGCTGACGAAGGCCTCGGCGATGGCGAAGCTCTTCTGCACGGACACGGCGATGTGGGTTACGACCGAGGCGGTGCAGATCCTCGGCGGGTACGGGTACATCAAGGAGTACCCGGTGGAGCGCATGATGCGCGACGCGAAGATCACGCAGATCTACGAGGGCACGAACGAGATCCAGCGGATCGTGATCGCGCGCGAGATGCTCAGGGAGTCGCGCGCGTTCCTGCTCGCCGGCGTCGCCTGACTCAGGGCCGGCAGAAGCGGTTGCGGGGCGTTCGGCCGTCCCAGGCGAACCCCTGTGCCGTCGCCTTCGTGACGGCGACGGTGACGCAGCCCTGCGCCACGGGCACGCGGACGAGCGCCCTTCCCGCCGGGCCGGTGCGCGCGGTCGTTCGGGACACCCGCCTCCCGTCCAGGCGCACGAGGAGCGTGAGCCGCGCTGCGGGCACCGCGACCCGGCTCGCGTCGGTCGCCGTCACCGAGACGAGCACCCTCCGTGGCCCGGGTTGGAAGGCGATGGGGCCGACGCGCATCCGCGCGGGGACGACCGTGACGGCGGCGCTCGCGGATGCGACGCCGCTCGTCGCGACGACCCTCCCGTCTCGCACGAGCCGCCCGGCGGTGAACGTCGCCGAGCCGTCCGACTGCGGCTCGACCGCTCCGAGCGCGGCCGGCACGACCCGCCAGGTGACCTTCCCGGTCGTCCTGTTTCCGTACGCATCCTCCGCGACCGCGCTCAGCCTTCGAGCCCCACGCGCCGGCACCGCGCTCGCGGCGGGCGTGACGGCGAGGCTCGCCGGCGGCCCCGGCGCCACCGTGAGCACCTGCGTCGATGCCGTCAGCCCGGTGGACGTCGCGGTGAGCGTCGCCGGTCCGGCGCGCGTGTCGCGGTAGCGGACGACGGCGTCCGCGCCGACGGCGGCAGTCGCGGTGAGGGTCGGCGTCCACGGTCCGGCGGGGCTCGTGGCGAACGCTCCCCGGGGCGAGCTCGAGCGCAGCGTGACCTCGCGGGGCGGGCCACTCGTCAGTCGGGCGCCGGTCGCGGTCACGAGCGCGACGCCGATCGGCGCGGACACGGCACCGGCCGTGATCGTCTGCGGCGCGGTCGCGAAGCCGAGCGCGGACTGCGTCCAGCTCCGGAACGACCTCCAGGCTTCGGTGTGGCGCGCGTCCGGGAGGTCGACGCGACAGAGCGTGTCTTCCCCGGCCGGCCCGCACGCGCCGCTCCCCGGGCTCTCCGGGTCGATGCCGGCGCCCGAGTCCCGGATCGCCGTCGCCATGCGCTCGAGGACGAGGCTCGTCTGCGCCGTGAAGTCCGCCGCCGCCGTCCCGGTCGCGTTGCGCGGCGCCCAGGCGAAGCCCCAGTGGTCGCGGGGAAGTCCCACCGTCGCGCTGTACCGGCGGAGCGCGTCGACCTGGGCCGAGACGTAGGCGGCCATCTGCTCGGCGGAGACCATCGTCCACCCGTATCCCGTGTCCCGCTCCCAGGCGGCGTTTCCGAGGGCGCTGTACGCGTCGCGCAGGTAGGAGCGCGCCGGCTCGGCCGTGTCCGGCGCGACGCCGGCGAGCACGTGCTTGTGCTCCAGGTAGTCGGTGAGGTACTCCCGCCGCTCGGAGACGGGCACGCCCGGGACGGCGTGGCTGCGCACGTCTCCGTACGCCTCCTGCACCCAGTCGCTGACGTATCTGGTCATGTCGGACCAGAACTCGGTGTCCGAGAGCCAGCTCTGGAGCGTGCTCTGGTAGACGGAGAGGTCGCCCGTCCGCTGGCCGACGCCGACGACGAGCGCCGCGCCGGGCGTCGGGTGTGACCCGTCGCCCTCGTAGAGCCCGCGCAGGAAGTCGCGGATGTTCGCGCGCGCGCTCCCCGTGCCACGGCGAACCGCAGTGCTCAGCTCGTTGAGCTGCCACGTGTCGCCCAGCGCGACGTCGTAGCCCGCGGCGGCCATGTTCCTGCGAGCGGTGACGCCGGCGTCGTACCACGAGCTCCCCGTCTCCTGCACCCAGCGGTTCCACGTGGTGAAGTGGATCTCCGCCATGGCGTGGAAGTTCGGGCCGAGGGCCCGGATCCGCCACGCGGCGTCGGGGCGAAGCCGGGTCCTGTCGCCGACGATCGCGGGAACCGAGACGTAGTACTCGGCGCACGGCGACTGGCGCTCGGCGAGCTTCGTCGCGAGCCGCAGCCAGTCCGTCGCCGCATAGAACACGGCGCGGAGCGGCCGGCAGCCCTCGGCGGGCGCCGCCTGGCGCGCCTGCCTGGAGACGAGCCGGCTCCACTCCGCCTGGGTCTTCGCCGGCTCGAGCGAGGCGACGACGGGCTCCGCCTCGGCCGGGGCGCTCGTCGCCACGCCGCCGGCCGCGACCGAGGTCGCGACGGCGAGCGCGAGGACGAGCGTCAGCAGGATGCCCGTGGCACGCACGGCCGGAGACGGTACAGCGAGACTGTGAGGGCGCCGTTAGAACCTCGATCGCGGCGTTCGCCGGCCGCTCCTCTCTTGAGTGCCGGTGGATTCCGGCGGATGATCCCGCAATGCGGACCGACCTCCCCTCCGGCACCGTCACCTTCTGCTTCACCGACGTCGAGGGCTCGACGCGGCTCCTCCACGAGCTCGGGGAGGAGGGTTACGCCGAGGCGCTCGCCGAGCACCGCCGGGTCATCCGCGAGGCCTGCGCTGGAGAGGGCGGGGTGGAGGTCGACACGCAGGGCGACGCCTTCTTCTTCGCCTTTGCGACCGCCCCGGGGGCGCTCGCCGCCGCCGCTTCCTTCACCGAGGCACTCGCCTCCGGCCCGATCCAGGTCAGATGCGGCCTGCACACCGGGACGCCGCTTCTCGCCGAGGAGGGCTACGTCGGAGCGGACGTCCACCGCGCCGCCCGCATCGCCGCCGCGGCGAGCGGCGGCCAGGTCGTCGTCTCGTCGGCGACCGCCGCCCTCCTTCCGGCCGAGGAGCTCCGCGACCTCGGCGAGCACCGCTTCAAGGACCTCGCCGCCTCCGAGCGTGTGTACCAGCTCGGCACGGGCGACTTCCCGCCCCTGAAGAGCCTGTACAAGACGAACCTCCCCGTGCCGGCGACGCCCTTCCTCGGCCGGGAGCGCGAGCTCGCCGAGGTGGCCGCGATCCTCACCGAGGAGGACACGCGCCTGCTCACGCTCACCGGCCCGGGGGGAACCGGCAAGACGCGCCTCGCGCTCCAGGCGGCCGCCGAGGTCTCGGAGGCGTTCGCCGACGGCGTCTACTGGGTGCCGCTCGCACCGCTTCGCGACCACGCCCTCGTCCTCCCGAGCGTGTGCCACGCGCTCGGCGTCCGCGAGCAGCCCGGCCTCACGGCCGCAGAGGCGCTCGGAGCCGCCCTGAATGGCGACCGCGTGCTCGTCGTCCTCGACAACTGCGAGCAGGTGATCGATGCCGCGCCCGAGCTCGCGACGCTGCTCGCGACGACCACGGGCCTCAGGCTCTTGCTGACGAGTCGCGAGCTGCTGCGCCTCGGCGCCGAGCGCGAGTACCCGGTGCCGCCCCTCGCCTCGGCCGAGGCGATCCGCCTCCTCTGCGAGCGCGCGCGCGTCGAGCCCTCGTACACGATTCGCGAGCTCTGCGCCCGCCTGGACAACCTCCCGCTCGCGCTCGAGCTCGCCGCCGCGCGGCTCAAGCTCCTGACCCCCGAGCAGCTCCTCGAGCGGCTCTCCTCCCGTCTCGACCTGCTGAAGGGCGGCCGTGACGCCGACCCCCGCCAGCAGACGCTCCGAGCGACGATCGAGTGGAGCCACGACCTCCTCTCGCGCGAGGAGCAGCGCCTCTTCGCCCGGCTCTCCGTCTTCCGCGGCGGCTGCACGCTCGAGGCCGCCGAGGAGGTCTGCGGCGCCGAGCTCGACAC
>CAZODN010000003.1:0-48249 GCA_964578545.1 uncultured Gaiellales bacterium | reverse complement strand
GAGCGCGCTCACGCGGTCACCGGCGACCGCGGCTGGCGGGACGAGGTCGTGCGGGCGGCGGCGTGGTTCCTGGGCGAGAACGACGTCGGCGTGCCGCTCTTCGATCCGGTGACCGGCGGCTGCCGGGACGGCCTCCACCGCGACCGCGCGAACGAGAACGAGGGCGCCGAGTCGACGCTCGCGCTGATCGCGGCGTTTCAGGCCGCCGCGCGGAGCGCGGCGACGACGTCCGCGGCCACGACGCTCGCCGCCCCGACGCAGCGGTCTGCCGCGCCGTAGGTGAGGTAGATGCTTCCGTCCGGGCGTGGCACGGCGCCCTGGACGAAGATCACGTCGTCCACGTCGCCCGCGCGCTCCCAGGAGAGCTCCGGCTGCAGGAGCGGGGCGGGCAGGACCGAGACCGCGCGTCCCGTGCCCGCGTCGAGCAGCGCGACCCTGAGCGTGTAGCGCCGGCGGGCGTCGCGCTCGTGGTAGAAGAGCACGAGGTCGCCGTCGACGTCCACCGGCGGCGCGCCGGCCCCGACGCCCAGCCCGCCTCCGAGCGGCGTGATGATGGTGTGCCGGTCGAGCTCGCGGACGTGCTCCTCCCAGTAGCCGGCCGGAGGGTCCCAGAGCTCGTCGAGCGAGTCGAAGACGGCCAGCTGCATGTTCGGGTGGATGCGGTGGATCAAGGCGATGCGCCCGTCGCGGAGGTTGAACACGACCGCGTCCTTGTTGGGCGTGCCCGGCGGGCCGACGACGCGGCGCGACGTGTGGTTGAGCTGGAACCGGCCGTCCTCGTAGCCGAGGCGCTGGACGCCGATGCGCCAGGGCTCGCCGGACTCGGGCGGAGGAAGGCTCGTGAAGCTCAGCACGATCTCCTCGGCACCGTTGCTCCGCACGCGCTGCACGCGCGGGTCCTCGAGCGCGTAGGTTCCGTTCTCCGAGCCCCTCGCGAGCACGTGCTGGAACTCGTACGAGAGCCCGTCGGCGGACGTGAAGACGAGGATGTCCGACCGGTAGTCGAGGAAGCGGGGGCCGGGCCCGTCGTTTCGCCGGTACCCGTCCCTCACGCCACGGGCGAAGAGGTGGAAGACGCCGTCCTGGAGAGCGACGCCCGCGTTGAAGATCGGCCCATACCCCGGGACCGCCCCGGCGCGGACGATCGGCTCGTCGGAGAGCCGCGTGGCCGCGGCGGTGCGCGGGAGACGTGGGTCGGAGGGGCTCATCGCGTGTGCGCGGGCGGCTGCGGCGCCCGCCTATCCTGTTCGTGCGTGGTTTGACGGAAGGGAGGCGAATTCCTCTGAGCGAAACGGGTCGAGGCGAGCTCTTCTCCCGCTACGAGGGAAACCCGATCCTCACCGCGGACCGGTGGCCGCACACGATCAACGCCGTGTTCAATCCGGCCGCGGTGGCGCTGGACGGGGAGACGTGCCTCCTCGTCCGGGTCGAGGACCGGTCGGGGATCTCGCACCTGTGCCTCGCGTCGAGCCCCGACGGCCTCACGAACTGGTCGATCTCGCCCGAGCGCAGCCTCCTCCCGCTCCTCGACTCCGACGCCGAGCGCTACGGGATCGAGGATCCCCGCATCACGAAGGTGGGCAGCGAGTACCTGATCGTGTACACGGGCTTCTCGCAGGGCGGCCCGCTCGTCTGCCTCGCGAGCACGCGCGACTTCGCGACCTACGAGCGCCGCGGAGTGCTGATGCCACCCGAGGACAAGGACGCGGCGCTCTTCCCGAGGCGGTTCGACGGGCGCTGGGCCCTTCTCCACCGCCCCGTCTCGGTGACGCCGCGCCCGGCGGCGCACATCTGGCTCTCGTGGAGCCCCGATCTCCGGCACTGGGGAGACCACACGATCCTCGTGGCCGCCCGCGAGGGCGGCTACTGGGACGCGACCAAGGTCGGCCTCTGCACGCCGCCGCTCCTGACCGACGAGGGGTGGCTGATCCTCTACCACGGCGTCCGGCAGACGGCGGCGGGCTCGATCTACCGCCTCGGCCTCGCCCTCCTCGACGCGGACCGCCCCGACGTCGTGCTCGCCCGCTCGAACGAGTGGGTCTTCGGGCCCGACGCCACGTACGAGCGGCTGGGAGACGTGAGCCAGGTGGTGTTCGCCTGCGGCTGGATCCTGCTCGAGGACGGGGACACGCTCCGCGTGTACTACGGAGCCGCGGACACCTCGGTGTGCGTCGCGACGACGAGCGTGTCGGCTCTTCTCTCGTGGCTTGCGCGTCACAGCGACTGAGCTCGGTGTCGTCGTACGGTAGACCCTGACCGGCGGCGGGCGAGCATCGTGACGCGCGGGCCGGACGTCCTCGCTACGGCTTCGCCGAGGCCTCCCAGCCGTCGTACTCGCCGTGGTGCTCTGCGGCGACGTGCTCGAACCAGGCGCGGAACGCCTCGACCGTCGCGGAGCTGACGACACGGGTGCCGTCGGCGCGAACCGTCCAGTCCGGGATCCGCTCCCCGGGCGGCTGCACCGCCGCGCTCCAGCCCGCCTCGCGCGCGAGGTCCGCCGCTGCGCGGGCGTCGGCCTCCTCGGCGAAGTAGAGGAAGTGGATGACGTGCCGCGGCTGGGCGAGGTCGGCGCCTCGGCCGGCGAGGTGGCGAAGCGCCAGCGCGTCGGCCTCCTGCGGCGTCTTCGGCTTCCCCTTGTGCCGGATGCGGTCGAGGAAGCTCATGCTCCGAGGGACGCCAGGGCGGACGCGAGGTCCGCCCAGATCGCGTCGGGGCCCTCGAGCCCCACGGAGAGCCGCAGGAGCCCGGGCGGCACGCGCTCACCCTCCCAGCGCGCCCGGGCCTCGATGCGGGAGGTCACGCCCCCGAGGCTCGTCGTGTTCTCGACGAGGCGCGTCGAGGTCTCGACCGCTCGGGCGGCCTCGGCGTCCGCGACGTCGAAGGAGAGGAGGCCGCCGAAGCCGGGATAGCGGACGACCGCGACCGCGGGGTGCTCGCGCAGCCGCTCCGCGATCGCCCGGGCGGTCGCGGTCTGGCGAGCGACCCGGACCTCGAGCGTCTCGAGCCCGCGGAGGAGGAGCCACGCGGTGTCGGCGTCGCTGACCGGGCCTGTGCGCGAGCGGTACTCGAGCAGGCGCGCGCGGTCTGCCTCCCGTCTGCAGGTGACCACTCCGACGAGCGCGTCGTCGTGGCCCGCGAGGAACTTCGTCGCCGAATGGACGACGAGGTCGCAGCCGAGCTCGAGCGGGCGCAGGTGGACCGGCGTCGCGGCGGTCGCGTCGCAGACGACCGGCGCCGGGTGCGCCGCCGCCGCCTCGAAGTCCGGCATCGTCAGGAACGGGTTCGACGGCGCCTCGAGCCAGACGAGGTCGGCGCCCTGCGGCGGCGGCCCGGTCTGGTCGAACTCGACCTTCCGGACTCCCCAGCGCGCGAGCTCGTCGAGCATCCCGCCGGTGCCGTAGTAGCAGCCCTCGGCGAGTGCGACGGTCGTGCCCGGCTCGAGGAGCGCGAGGACGACCGCGGTGCACGCGGCCGCGCCGGAGGCGAAGAGGAGCGCCGTCCCGCCGTCGAGCTCTCCGACGCGGCGCTCTGCTTCCGCGACCGTCGGGCTCGAGAAGCGCGCGTACGTGAACGCGCCCGGCTCGCCGTCCTCGTACGGCCAGGCGGTCGAGCGGTCGATCGGCGTGCTCACCAGACGACCCGATCCGGGTCGAGCAGTGCAAGCCGGCGATCCGCCGACACGAGGCGGGACTCCGTAGCGAGCGCTGTCGCGTAGATGATGCGATCTGCCGGATCTCCCGGAAAGGGTGCGACGAGCGAGCCCGCCGCAAGCGCGATGTCCTGGGTGACGGCCTGCCCGACGATGTCTCGATGGGCCAGCGCTCTTCGCACCCACGTGCGGATGTCCGGCAGCAGGGCAAGACGCCCGAGTCGTTCGAGCGTCGCGAGCTCCCACACGCTGATCGTCGAGACGACGACCTCGCTGCCGGACTCGATCGCAGTTCGAGCAGCTTTCGAGAGCCGTGGATCGTCGTCGACCCACCACACCCACGCGTGCGTGTCGAGAACGGTCACTCTCGCTCCGCGTCCCACGCCTCGCCCGTGGAGAAGAAGAGCTCGTCGTCGTCCACGAGATAGATCACGCTGCCCTTGAGGGACGGGGGCTCTCCCATCGGCTCGACCCTTGCCACGGGCTTGCCGCGCTTGGTGACGACGATCGTCTCGCCTGTCTCGGAGACCTCGTCGAGGAGCCGCAGGCACTGGGCCTTGAAGCGTCCTGCGGGAATCGTGCGCATGACTCGAGCGTAGCGCGATCATGGTCATATGTCTATGGTCACGTAGTGCCATGGCCGCTTCGACCAGCTCGAGATCGGTGACTGGCACGGGCGATAGGCTCCGCGGGCAGTGGGCGAGATCCACGACACGACCGAGGCGCGCCTCCGCTGGCTGGAGGAGCTCTCCGAGCAGGCGCTCCACCACGGGAGCGAGAGCGCGGTCGCGCGCCAGCGCGAGCGCGGGAAGCTGCTCGCGCGCGAGCGGCTCGAGAAGCTGCTCGACCCGGGCTCCTTCGTCGAGCTCGACCGCTTCGTGCGCCACCGCGAGGTCGAGTTCGACATGCGCGAGAACCGGCCCTGGGGCGACGCGGTCATCACGGGCCACGGGACGATCTTCGGCCGCAGGGTCTTCGTCTTCTCGCAGGACTTCACCGTCTTCGGCGGGTCGCTCTCCGAGGTCTTCGCGGAGAAGGTGTGCAAGGTCATGGACCTGGCCGTGAAGTACGGGTGCCCCGTGCTCGGCATCAACGACTCGGGCGGGGCGCGGATCCAAGAGGGCGTCGTCTCGCTCGCCGGCTACGCCGAGATCTTCTGGCGGAACGTGCAGGCTTCCGGGGTCGTCCCGCAGATCTCGCTTGTCATGGGGCCGTGCGCGGGCGGAGCGGTGTACTCGCCGGCGATCACCGACTTCGTGCTCATGGTCGAGGAGAGCTCGTACATGTTCATCACCGGGCCCGACGTGGTGAAGGCGGTCACGGGAGAGGACGTGAGCTTCGAGGAGCTCGGCGGGGCCGCCACCCACGCGACGCGGTCGGGCGTGGCGCACTTCACCACGCAGGACGAGGACGCCTGCCTCGAGGACGCGCGCTACCTCCTCTCGTTCCTCCCGCAGAACAACCTCGAGTCGCCGCCCTTCACGCCGCCCTCGGATCCCGTCGAGCGCGAGGACCCGGCCCTCGACGCGATCGTCCCGGACAGCCCGAACAAGCCGTACGACATGAAGGGCGTCATCGAGCGCGTCGTGGACGACGGCGAGCTCCTCGAGGTGCAGCAGCACTGGGCGGACAACATCGTGTGCGGCTTCGCGCGTCTCGGAGGGCACGTCGTGGGCGTCGTCGGCAACCAGCCCGGATCGCTCGCCGGCGTGCTCGACATCGACGCCTCGGTGAAGGCGGCCCGCTTCGTCCGCACCTGCGACGCGTTCAACGTCCCGCTTCTGACCTTCGTGGACGTCCCGGGTTTCCTCCCCGGGACGGCGCAGGAGTGGGGCGGGATCATCCGGCACGGGGCGAAGCTCCTCTACGCCTACGCGGAGGCGACGGTGCCGAAGCTGACCGTCATCACGCGGAAGGCGTACGGCGGCGCCTACGACGTCATGTCCTCGAAGCACATCCGCGCCGACTTCAACTTCGCGTGGCCGACCGCGGAGGTGGCCGTGATGGGGCCGGACGGCGCCGTGAACATCATCTTCCGCAAGGAGCTCGCGGAGGCCGACGACTCGGACGCGCGCCGTGCCGAGCTGATCGCCGAGTACCGGGAGCGGTTCGCGAACCCGTACACGGCCGCCGAGCGCGGCTACGTGGACGACGTGATCCAGCCGCGGCGGACGCGCCCCGTGCTCGCCGCGGCGCTCGAGGCCGCGCTCACGAAGCGCGAGCCGCGCCCGAAGCGCAAGCACGGGAACATCCCGCTGTGAGCGAGGGAGGCGGGGGACAGGTCGTCGAGTGCCCGCGGAGCGCCGTCCCCGTCGAGCGCACGTGGGACCCGGAGGCGATGTTCCCGTCCGTCGAGGCGTGGGAGGCCGAGCTCGACGCCGTCCTCGCCGAGCTTGCGTCGCTGGCCCGCTTCGAGGGGCGCCTCGCGGAGGGGCCGGACGTCCTGGTGGCGGCGCTCGAGGCCCGCGACGAGCTCCAGGCGCGCGCGCGCCGGGTCGTCGTCTACGCGTACCTCGGGTATGCGGTCGAGACCACGGACACCGCTGCCGTCGCGCGCCTCGCGCGTGCTCAGACGCTCCGGGCCGCGGTCGCCGCCGGGACCGCGTACGTCGCGCCCGGGATCCTGGCCATCCCGGACGAGGCGCTGCGCGCGTGGCTGGCGGAGGACGAGCGGCTCCGCGTCTACGCGCACCACCTCGACGACCTGCGACGGCAGGAGCCGCACGTGCGCTCCGCCGAGGTGGAGGAGGCGCTCGGCCTCGTCTCCGACCCGTTCTCCGGCGTGGAGGCGACCTACAGCGCGCTCGTCGACAGCGACCTGCGCTTCGCGCCCGCAGTCGGAGCCGACGGCGACGAGCGGCTCGTCTCCCAGGGGACGATCTACGCGCTGCTCGCGGACCCGGACCGCGCGGTCAGGCGGAGCGCGTGGGAGAGCTATGCGGACGCGTACCTCTCGGTCCGGAACACGCTCGCGGCGAGCTGGCTGACGGCCGTGAAGCAGGACGTGTTCCTGGCGCGGATGCGGCTGCACCCCTCGACGCTCGAGGCGGCTCTCGGGCGCTCGAACGTTCCCGTCAGCGTCTTCGAGAACGTCGTGGACACGTTCTGGGCGAACGTCGACACCTGGCACCGCTACTGGCGGGTGCGACGCGAGCTGCTCGGGGTGGACACGCTTCGGCCGTACGACGTCTGGGCCCCGCTCGGCCCGCCCGTCCGCGTGGAGTACGAGCAGGCGGTCGAGTGGATCTGCGAGGCGCTCGCGCCGCTGGGCGAGGCCTACGTCGAGACGACGAGAAGGGGCTGTCTCGAGGACCGCTGGGTCGACGTCTACCCGACGACCGGGAAGATGGGCGGCGCCTTCTCCTCCGGGGCGCAGGGAGCCCCGCCGGTCATCGTCATGAGCTACGACGACACCGCGACGGCGCTCGGCACGCTCGCGCACGAGCTCGGGCACTCCCTGCACTCGTACCTCTCGTGGGAGGCGCAGCCGCCCGTCTACGCCGACTACTCGCTCTTCGCCGCCGAGGTTGCGTCGAACTTCCACCAGGTGCTCCTGCGCGCGCACCTCCTCGACACGGTCTCCGACCGGGCGCTGCAGCTCGCGGTGCTCGACGAGGCCTTCTCGAGCCTCCACCGGTACCTCTTCGTGATGCCGGTGCTCGCGAGCTTCGAGCGCGACGTGCACGCGCGCACGGAGCGGGGGGAGGGGCTGTCAGCCCCCGTGCTCACGGAGCTGATGGCCGACCTGTTCGGCGCCGCGTTCGGCGCGGATGTGGCCCTCGACCGCGAGCGGGTCGGCATCACCTGGGCGCAGTTCCCCCACCTCTACGCGCCCTTCTACGTCTTCCAGTACACGACCGGCATCTCCGGCGCGCATGCCCTGGCCGGGCCGATCCTCGCGGGCGAGCCCGGCGCTGCGGAGCGGTACCTGGCGTTCCTCTCCGCGGGCGGGTCGCGGTACCCGCTGGACGCGCTCCGCGAGGCCGGTGTCGACCTGGGGTCGCCGGCGCCGATCGAGACGGCGTTCGAGACGCTCGCGTCGTTCGTCGATCGCCTCGAGGCGCTCGCCTCGAGCCCCTCCTAGGGAACAGCCCTCCGAGCTCGAGCTCGGGTCGGCTAGTGTTCATAGGCAATGCATAGGGAGACTCTCACCGCGGCTGAGGCCTCTCGCGCGCTCGGCATCTCGCTCGACACCCTCCGCCGCTGGGATCGGCAGGGGAAGATCCGCGTCGAGCGGGACTCCGCGAACCGGCGGCTGGTGCCCGTCTCGGAGGTCGAGCGGCTTCGGGGCGAGGACGGCTCCGGGCACTTCTCGGCGCGCAACCGCTTCCGCGGCGTCGTCCGTTCCGTCGAGATCGAGGGCCTCCTCGCGCAGGTCGAGATCGACGTCACCGAGCCGTCGCGCGTCGTCGCGATCATCACCCGCGAGTCCGCGGAGCAGCTCGGCCTGAAGCCCGGGACGAGCGCCGCCGGCGTCGTGAAGGCGACGTCCGTGATGGTCGAGCGGTGAGCGAGGCGGCGGTCGAGCGGACGAGCCTCCACCGGGAGCTCTCGGGGTCCGTCGCCGACCTCGGCGTCCTCGTGCCGATCGCGGTCGCGCTCATCGTCAAGAACGGGCTCTCACCGACGGCCGTGCTCCTGCCGGCGGCCCTGCTCTACATCGGCGTGGCGTGGGCGTACCGCGTCCCGGTCGCCGTGCAGCCGCTGAAGGCGCTCGGGGCGATCGCGATCGCGAAGGGGCTCGGGGCGGACGAGATCGCGGCCGCCGCGCTCATCCTCGGAGCGACCTTCGTCGTGCTCGGGAGCACGGGGCTCGTGGATCACGTGGGCCGCGCGTTCCCGCGCGCGCTCATCCGCGGCGTCCAGCTCACGGTCGGCCTGCTCTTCCTGAAGGTGGCGTGGGGGCTCGTCGCGGACCCGCCCGCGTCCTTCGACGAGCACGCGCTCGACCCCGCCTGGGCGGTCCCGGCCGGCGCCCTCGTCGTCGTTCTCGCGCTCGTCCTCCGGCGGCGGCCCGTCGCGCTCGCGCTCGTCGGCGTCGGCGTCGTCGTCATGCTCGTCGACGCGGGCGGGATCCCCTCGCTCGGGCCCTCGGCAGTCGAGCTCCCGTCCCTGTCGCAGGCGACGTTCGCGGCTGCGCTGACCGCGCTCGTGATCCCCCAGCTCCCGCTCACCTTCGCGAACTCGTGCCTCGCGCCGGCGGACGCGGCGCGGAAGTACTTCGGCCACCGCGCAGGGAGGGTTCGGCCTGGCCGGCTCGCGACGACGCTCGGCGCGGCGAACCTCTTCTCCGGCGCGATCGCCGGGATGCCCGTCTGCCACGGCGCGGGCGGCATGACCGCCCACTACGCGTTCGGGGCGAGGACCGGGCGGGCGCCGCTCGCGATCGGGTCGGCGCTCCTCGCGGTCGCGCTGCTCCTCGGCGCCGGGCTCGCGTCGCTCCTGACCGCGTTCCCGCTCCCGATCCTCGCGGGGTTGCTCGCGACCGCGGGCCTCCTCCACATCGGGCTCCTCGGCGACCTGCGCGGCGCGCGCGAGTGGGGCATCGCGGTCGCCGTCGGCGCCATCGGGTTCCAGTGGAACCTCCTGTACGGCCTGGCCGTCGGGCTCGCCCTCTGGTGGGGACAGGAGCTCGTGGCGCAGGTACGCTCGGGCAGGTGGACCTCGAGGCCGTTCCGCCGCTGGACGGGACAGGGCAGCGAGCCGTGAGCGCGGCGCTCGCGCGGGCGCACGTGCCCGTCGACCTCGAGCCGGCCGCCTACGCGAGCGCCTGGCGCGTCGCCGGCCTCCGCGAGGCCGCGGAGGGCGAGGACGTCGAGAGCTACGCGCTCTCGCCGCGCAGCACCCGCGGCGCGACGCGCGCGTAGTCGAGTCCGGACACCCAGGTCACGACGAGCGCGGCGAGGAGCGCCCAGAAGGCGACGTCCTCGTTCCAGGTTCCGCCCGCGACCAGCCCCGCGATCGTCGCGGCGAGCGCCTGCGCCCACGTCTTCCACCTCCCGAGCTCGCGCGCGCCGAGGACGACGCCGCGCTCGAGCGCGGCGAGCCGAAGGCCGGAGACGAGGATCTCGCGGACGACGATCAGCGCGACGATCCACGCCGGGGCGACGCCCTCGCCGACGAGCATCACGAGCGTCGCGAGGACGAGCACCTTGTCCGCGACGGGGTCGAGCAGCTTCCCGAGCGAGGAGCTGATGCCGCGCCGCCGCGCGAGCCAGCCGTCGATCTGATCGGTCGCCATCGCCACCGCGAAGACGGCCGTCGCCCAGTACGCGTGGTTCGGGAAGTCCCACGCGAAGAGCACGACGACGATCGGGACCGCCGCGATCCGCGCGACCGTCAGCTGGTCCGGGAGGCTCACCGTCGGAGAGAATACGCGTCCCATGCCGCCGTTCACCAGGATCCTCGTTGCCAACCGCGGCGAGATCGCCGTGCGCATCTTCCGCACGCTCCGCGAGCTCGGGATCGGGACGGTCGCCGTCTACTCGGAGGCCGACCGCGGGAGGCTCCACGTGGAGCTCGCCGACGACGCCTACCTCGTCGGCCCGGGGCCGTCCTCGGAGTCGTACCTGCGCGGCGACCGCATCGTGGACGCGGCCCTCTGCTCCGGCGCCGAGGCGGTGCACCCCGGGTACGGGTTCCTCGCCGAGAACGCGTCGTTCGCGCGCATGGTCGAGGAGGCGGGCCTCGTGTGGATCGGACCGCCTCCCGAGGCGATCGAGGCGATGGGGTCGAAGCTCGCAGCCCGGGCACGGATGCAGGACGCGGGGGTCCCGATCATCCCCGGCGCGACGGCGTCCGCCGAGAGCGTGGCGGACGTCCTTGCCGCCGCCGGCGAGATCGGCTACCCGATCGCGATCAAGGCCTCCGCCGGCGGGGGCGGGAAGGGCCTCCGGATTGCACGCTCCGCCGACGAGGTCGAGCGCGCCTTCGAGGCCGCACGGCGCGAGGGCGAGTCCTACTTCGCGGACGCGACCGTGTACGTCGAGCGCTACCTCGACGACCCGCGACACGTCGAGGTGCAGGTCCTCGCGGACGCGCACGGCAACGTCGTCCACCTCGGCGAGCGCGACTGCACGATCCAGCGGCGCCACCAGAAGCTCGTCGAGGAGACGCCGTCTCCGGCCGTGGACGACGAGCTGCGCGCGCGGATCGGCGAGATCGCCGTCGAGGCGGCGCGTGCCGTCGGCTACCGCTCGGCGGGGACGATCGAGGGGCTGCTCGCGCCCGACGGCTCCTACTACTTCCTCGAGATGAACACCCGCATTCAGGTGGAGCACACGATCACCGAGGCGGTGACGGGGATCGACCTCGTGCGCGAGCAGGTCCTGATTGCGGCAGGGGAGCCGCTGTCGATCGCGCAGGAGGACGTCGTCCTGCGCGGCCACTCGATCGAGTGCCGGGTGAACGCCGAGGACGTGACGCGCGGGTTCCTGCCCTCGCCGGGGCGGATCACCGCCTACCGCGAGCCCGGCGGGATCGGCGTGCGGGTCGACTCGGGCGTGCGCGCCGGCGACGAGATCTCGGGACTCTACGACCCCATGATCGCGAAGCTCGTCGTCCACGACGGGAGCCGGGAGCGCGCCCGGCGGCGCATGCTCCGCGCGCTCGAGGAGTTCGTGATCGACGGCCCGACGACGCTCCTGGGCTTCCACCGCGCGCTGCTCGAGTCCCCGTGCTTCGTCGCGGGCGAGACGTGCGCGGGCGTCGTCGAGTCGGAGGAGCTCGCCCGCCGGGCGCGCGAGCTCACGTCACCGCTCCAGGCGGAGGCCGCCGCCGTGACCGGCCCGAGGCGCGAGCAGGTCGTGGAGGTCGAGCTCGAGGGCCGGCGGCACGAGGTTCGCGTCGTCTTGCCGGAGCCGCCGTGGATCGAGCTCGCGCGCCGTCACCGCGAGCGCAAGAAGGGGCTCCACGGGGGAGACGACGGGCACGTCCGCAGCCCCATGCAGGGCACCGTGCTCTCGGTGAACGTGGCCGAGGGCGACGAGATCGCCGCCGGCGACCTCATCTGCGTCGTCGAGGCCATGAAGATGGAGAACGAGATCCACTCGCACCGGGACGGCGTCGTGTCCGAGATCGCCGTCGCGGCCGGAGACCAGGTGTCCCAGGATCAGGTCCTCTGCCTCGTCGTCACGGCGTGAGCGCGGTCCGCTGCGCGGATGCCTCGCGGGCGGCAGGCGAGCCCCTCGCGGCGACTGCGACCACCTCCGAGCACTGGCTGCTCGTCGAGGTGCGCGGGGGCTGGTCACGCGAGGTTGCGACGTCGAGCGCGCTGCCCGAGGCCGCTCGCCGCGCCGTCGGGCGCTGGCTGGACGCGACGCCGGGGTCGCGGCTCCTGTTCGTCCGCCGGCCGTCCCGGACGTCCGGGACGACGCTCGCCTTCGTCGCCCACGCGCCCGAGACGGGCGGGAGCGTGCGCCGCCTCGAGCTCGCTGCGCTCGACGACCTCGCGGACGCCGATCTCGCCCGCGACGGAGCCGTGACGGGCGCCCCGCTCGTGCTCGTCTGCGGCCACGGGAGCCGCGACGCGTGCTGCGCGCGCCGCGGCACGGCCGTGTACGGCGCGCTCGCGGCCGGGCTCGGCGAGGAGGAGCTCTGGCTCTCGTCGCACCAGGGCGGGCACCGCTTCGCCGCGAACGTCGTCGTCCTCCCCGCGGCGGTGCAGCTCGGGCGGGTCGAGCCCGGCGAAGCAGCGCGCGTGGTCGGCGACGTGCTCGCGGGCCGCATCGCGCTCGAGTGCTACCGCGGAAGGACGTGCCACGACCCCGTCGTGCAGGCCGCCGATCACGCGGTGCGCGCGGCGACCGGGCTGACGGGCGTCGGCGACCTCCGGCTCGTCGGCTCGGCGGGCTCGACGGTGCGGTTCGCTGCGGCGGACGGCGCGGAGCACGCCGTCGAGGTCTCGGAGACGCCCGGGCCGGTCGTGCCGGTGAGCTGCGGCCTCGAGCCGGAGCCGCGGACGGTGCTCACCGGACGGCTCGCGACCGTGTAGGGGCGCTACTCGGCCAGCCGGTACGCCGAGTCCGTGATCCACACGAGCGTCTCCCCGTAGCCCTCGGGGGGCTTGCCGAGGGCGATGAGCGTGCCGAACACGACCCGCACGAAGCTCCCCGCCACGAGCGAGCCCCGCGCGGAGACGACGCCCTCCCAGGAGGCGCCGGGCTCCAGCGTCTTCGCCAGCTCCGGCTCGTACGAGGTCGCCGCCCGCACCGGGGGCAGGGTGCCGGCGCGGTTGCGCGCCTCGAGCTCCTTCGCGTCGCCGGTCTCGAAGAGCGAGAGGCCGAAGGAGCCGTCGGGGACGGCGCCCGGCGAGAGCTCCCACGCGACCGTCGTGTCGTTCTCGACGCCGACCTTCGCCTGCCACCCGTGCTCCGTCACCTCCAACGAGTCGACGGTGAACACGAGCTGCTCGCCGGGGTCGCCGTAGACCTCCCTCCAGCCGAGCTCGGCCTTCTGCGGGCCCGCCGCGACGCTGGGCTCGACGGCCTTCTCGTCGCCGCGCAGGCGCTCTGCGTTGGAGGCGATCGCGAAGCCGGCCGCGGCCGCGCCGAGCGCGGCGAGGACGATGATCGTCGTCCGGCTCACGGGCGGGATGCTACGTCTTCCCGGCTGGCTCGACCTCGCGTCGCTGCGGGGGAGGTAGACTCGCCCGCGCCTTGGATCTCTACGAGTACCAGGGGAAGGAGCTCTTCCGCCGCTACGGGATCCCCGTGTCGAGTGGGCGGCTCGTGACCAGCCCCGCCGACGCGCGGACCGCCGCGCAGGAGCTCGGGACGCCCGTCGTCGTCAAGGCGCAGGTGCTCACCGGCGGACGGGGCAAGGCCGGAGGCATCAAGCTCGCCGAGTCCGCCGCCGACGCGGAGGCCCGCGCGAAGGAGATCCTCGGCCTGGACATCCGCGGGCACGTCGTCACGAAGGTCTGGATCGAGAAGGCCTCCGACATCGCGCGCGAGTACTACCTGTCGCTCACGTTCGACCGGAGCGCGAAGAAGGCGCTCTTCATGTTCACGACGCAGGGCGGCGTGGACATCGAGGAGGTCGCGGCGACGAGCCCGGAGGCGCTCGTGCGGCTGCACGTCGACCCGCTCTCCGGCTTCCAGCCCTGGCACGCGCGGCGGCTCGTGTTCGGAGGCGGCGTCGCCGACCCGTCCGAGCAGAAGCAGATCTCGAGCATCGCCGGGAAGCTCTACGAGGCGTTCGTCGGCTGCGAGGCGATGCTCTGCGAGATCAACCCGCTCATCGTCACGCCCGAGGGCGAGGTCCGCGCCCTCGACTCGAAGTTCAGCGTCGACGACAACGCGCTCTACCGACACCCGGACATCGCCGAGATGCGCGACCTCGGCGCCGCCGACCCGCTCGAGGCCCTCGCGCGGGAGAAGGGCGTGACGTACGTCAAGCTCGACGGCGAGGTCGGCGTGCTCGGGAACGGAGCAGGGCTGACGATGTCCACGGTGGACGTCGTGACGTTCGTCGGCGGCCGTCCCGCGAACTTCTGCGATCTCGGCGGGGGCGGGGACGCGCAGGGTGTCGTCGACGCGCTCGAGGTGATCACGCGCGACCCCCGGGTGCGCGCGATCTTCTTCAACATCTTCGGCGGCATCACGCGCTGCGACGAGGTCGCCCGCGGGATCCTGCAGGCGGTCGGGCAGATGGGCATCGAGCAGCCGATCGTCGTGCGCCTCGACGGGACGAATGCTGAGGAGGGACGCCGCATCCTCGGGGAGTCCGGCGTCGCGAACCTGCACGCGGAGGCGACGATGCTCGACGGCGCCCGGCGCGCGGTGGAGCTGGCGGCGGCCTGATGGCGATCCTCGTCGACACCGAGACGCGGCTCGTCGTCCAGGGGCTGACGGGCTCCGAGGGCCGCTTCCACGGGCTGCGGAACCGCGCGTACGGCACGCGGCTGGTCGCCGGGGTGACGCCGGGGAAGGGCGGGCAGGACGTCGAGGGCGTGCCGGTCTTCGACACCGTCGCCTCCGCGGTGGAGGAGACGGGCGCGAACACGGCGATGATCTTCGTCCCCGCGCCCTTCGCCGCCGACGCGATGTACGAGGCGATCGATGCGGGCATCGGGACGATCGTGTGCATCACCGAGGGGATCCCCGCGCACGAGATGCTCCGGCTTCACGCGTACATCCAGCCGCGCGACGTCACGCTCGTCGGGCCGAACTGCCCGGGCGCGCTCTCGCCGGGCAAGGCGAACGTCGGGATCATCCCGGCCGAGATCTTCCGCGAGGGCGCCGTCGGGCTCGTCTCCCGCTCGGGGACGCTGACGTACCAGATCGGCCACGAGCTCACGCAGCTCGGCCTCGGGAGCTCGACGATCGTGGGGATCGGCGGCGATCCGATCGTCGGCACGTCGTTCATCGACGTCCTCCGGCGCTTCGAGGCGGATCCCCAGACCGAGCAGGTCGTGATGGTCGGCGAGATCGGCGGCGACGAGGAGGAGAAGGCCGCGGAGTTCATCGAGTCCGAGATGTCGAAGCCTGTCGTCGCGTACATCGCCGGCTTCACGGCGCCGCCCGGGAAGACGATGGGGCACGCCGGCGCGATCATCTCGGGCTCGTCCGGGACGGCGCAGGCGAAGAAGGAGGCGCTCGAGGCGAAGGGCATCCGCGTCGGGACGACGCCGACCGAGACCGCGGAGCTCGTTGCGGAGATCGCGCGCGGCTGACGCCGCCTCGCTGTCCGGGCCGCCCCGTAGACTCGACCCGTGGACTGGCTCGCCGCCTACGAGATCGAGACCGACGAGCGCGCGTCGGACCTCGGTGAGCCAGCCACGCTGACGGTGATCATGCGCGATCTCGACACCGATGAGCGCACGTTCGCGTTCGTGCCCGTGGAGCCAGCTGCTCCGGGGGAGGCGCAGCGGGAGGCGATCCTCCGGGCGATGGCCGGGCGCTATCCCGACGCGGCGTGGAAGACCTACAACCGTGAGAAGCAGGCGGCGAGCTTCGTCGGCCGCCGGCACCTGTACCTCGTAATCTACGAGGAGCACGACGCGGAGCCGCGGAGCACGGCGCCGCAACCTTCGCTGTTCGCCGTCTGAGCCGTGTCGCTTCCGCCGGGCGTCGGATCGCCGTCGGCACGCTGGCTCTTCTCGGAGCACTTCCTCGCGCATCGCCTCCCCTCCTGGCCTGAGTTCGCAGCGCTCGATGCCGCGTCGCTCCGTGCGGAGCTCGAGGACCTCTGGCTACGGGAGGCCCGAGCGCTCGTCGGAGCGAACGAGGGAGAGACCGAAGAGCGGCTCATTCGGCCGATCATGCGCGCGCTCGGCCACTCGTTCCAGCTCTTCGTGGAGATTCCCGGGACCGGGAAGACCCCGGACTACTTCCTCTACCCCTCCGAGGGGGAGCGTGCGAGCGACCTGCTCGAACCGCGGGCCCGGATCGAGCGAGCGGTCGCGGTCGCCGACGCCAAGCGCTTCGACCTCCCGCTCGACCGCCGCTCGCCGGAGGGTGACCCCGTCGCGCAGATCCGGGACTACGTCCTCCTCTCGCAGCGTCCGTTCGGCATCCTCACGAACGGGCGCGTCTGGCGGTTGTATGCGCGAGACAGCGCCCTCGTCGAGCGCGCCTGTCACGAGGTCGACCTCGGGGCGCTCCTCGAAGAGGGCGACGCGGAGGGCCTTCGGTACTTCACCGGATTCTTCGCGGCGGCCGCCTTCGTCCCCGGGCCTGACGGAAGGTCGTTCCTGGAGCGGGCTCTCGAGGACAGTCACCTCCACGCAGTCGAGGTCTCCGATCACCTCGAGCGGGCGGTGTTCGCTGCATTGCCGTCGATCGCGACGGGGCTCCTCGGCGACGACCCGCGAAGCGAGATCGCGCTTCGCGACGCATTCGCCAACGCGCTCGTGTTCCTCTACCGCACCTTGTTCTGCCTCTTCGCCGAGGCACGCGGGCTCCTCCCCGTATGGAGCTCGGACTACCGACCGTTCTCGGTCGTCGAGCACCGGCTCGACGTCGTCCGCCGTCTCGACGAGGGCCGCTACCTCTCTCCGAACCACGATGGCCTGTACGCCAGCCTGAACGCGCTGTTCCGCACCATCGATCGTGGTGACCCGGTCCTCGGCGTCACGGAGTACGACGGCGGCCTCTTCGATCGCGAGCAGCATCCGTGGCTCGAGGGCCGCTCGGTTCCCGACGCCCTGCTGGCGCCGGCGCTCGACGGCCTCTATCGCGTGGGCGGAGTCTTCGTCGACTACCGGGATCTCTCCGTGCGCACGCTCGGATCCGTCTACGAGAAGCTCCTCGCCTGGGAGCTGGCCGAGCGCGACGGCGAGCTCGTGCTGGTCGAGTCGCCGCGCCGCCACGAGCTTGGCTCGTACTTCACGCCCGAGCCGGTCGTCGACGCGATCGTCGAGCACACGCTCGACCCGCTCGTGACAAAGCGCTCGCGTGAGGTACGCGAGCGCGGGCTCCGCGGGGAGGAGGCGCTCGACGCGCTCCTCTCGATCCGCGTGCTCGATCCGGCTATGGGGAGCGCGCACTTTCTCGTCGGTGCGGCCGAGTTCCTCGCGCAGGCGATCGCCACGGACCCGTCCTACGACGGCGACCTCTCGCTCGCCGACCTTCGACGTCTCGCGGCAGAGCAGTGCCTCTACGGCGTCGATCTGAACCCACTGGCCGTCGAGCTCGCGCGGCTCTCGCTCTGGCTCGTGACGGCGCGAGCGGGAGAACCGCTGACGTTCCTCGGCAACCTGCGCGTCGGCGACTCGCTCGTGGGTGCCGACAACGAGACCCTCCTCGATCGCAGCACCGGCCTGCTCGAGGGCCACCTCGCGGCCGCGGCGGCCGACCTGCTGCGCCAGACGGCCGAGCTCCAGCGCCGGGCGACGCACACCGGCGCCGACGCGCGCGAGAAGCGGCGGCTCGCTGAGCGGATCGAGGGGGTGCGCCTTCCTCTGGCCGTCTTCGCCGAACTGGCGCTCGAGCGCTTCGAGCCGCCGGCCGACGACCCGCCGGGAACGAGACCGCGTCTGCACTGGCCGCTCGAGTTCCCGGAGGTGTTCGTCGACGAGCTGGGCGAGCCACAAGAGGACGCGGGGTTCGACGCCGTCGTCGGCAACCCGCCGTACATCCGGGTCCAGGAGATCGGTCGCGATCTGGCCGACTACTGCCGTGCTCGCTTCGAGACCCCGCGCGGGAGCTTCGACGCCTACCTCGTGTTCCTCGAACGGGCGCTCGGCCTGCTCGCGCCGCACGGCCGGCTCGGCTTCATTGTCCCCAACAAGCTGTTCAAGCTCGACTTCGCGCAGCGCATGCGCGCGCTCCTCTCCGAGCGCGAGCTCGTCGACCACGTCCTCGACTTCGGCGCGAGCCAGGTGTTCGCCGAGGCGACGAACTACACGTGCATCCTCGTTCTCGACCGCGCGGGCGTCCCCGAGCTCTCGTACCGGCGAATCGGGGGCACGCGGGAAGAGGTGCTCGACGAGCTCTCGGCGCCGTCCGACGTCGCTGCACAGCGCTTCGTCACGCGCGACCTCGGCGCCGATCCGTGGGTGCTCGTTCCCCCGGAGGAGGCGGCGCTGATCGCGCACGCGCAGCGCGGGAGCGAGCGGCTGGAGGACGTGACGGAGCAGATCTTCCAGGGCCTGATCACGAGCGCCGATTCCGTCTACGTGCTCGAGGATCGTGGGGAGCGGGCGGGGCTGCGCGTCGTCTTTTCTCGCGCCTCGAGTCGTGAGCTCGAGCTGGAGCCCGACCTCCTGCGCCCGCTCGCGAGCGGGGTGGACGTGGAGCGGTACGCATTCCGTTCGCTCCCCGACCTGCTCCTCTTCCCGTACGTGCGCGACGGCGGCGGGATGCGCCTCGTCACCCGTGACGAGCTCGCGGCGCTCCCCAGGACCGCCGCCTACCTCGCGGAGCACGAGCGTCTGCTGCGTGGGCGCGAGCGCGGGAAGATGGATCACGATGGCTGGTACGCGTTCGGCCGAACCCAGAGCCTCGGGCACCACGACCGTCCGAAGCTCGGAGTTGCGGCGACCGTCCGAAGGCTCGAGATCGCCGGCGATCTCGAGGGTGTCGTGTACTTCCACAACGTCCGTGTGAACGGGATCCTCGGCCGCGGCGGCGCAGTGCCCCTTTCCGCGTTGCTCGTCCTCCTCAACTCGAGGCTGCTCGACTGGATCTTCCGGCGCGGTTCCGCGCCCCACGCGAACGACTACTTCGCCGCGAACAAGCAGTTCATCGCCGGGCTGCCGATCCGCGTTCCGCGCTCCGCGTCGGCGCGCGCCGAGCTCGAGGCGCTCGGCCGTCAGCTCCACGGGCTCGCGACCACAGCGGCGAAGGAGCGCGGCGCGTTCCTTCGCTGGCTCGCTGCGACAGTAGGCGTCTCGTACGGGGCGGCGCTGCGCAGGGACGCGCTCGCGGCCTACGAGCAAGCGACCGCATCCGACGTCGTCGCTGCGCTCGGGCGCATGCGACCGCCGATCGACCCCCGGGAGCGTGCCACGCGTGACCTGATCGAGCGGGAGCACGCGGCCAGCACGGAGCGGGTACTCGCTGCGATGAGTGAGCTCGACCTGGCCGAGCGCGCGGCGGACGAGCTCGTCTACGAGCTCTACGAGCTGACGGCGCCGATGCGGGCTCTCGTGGACGCCGAGTACTGACGCGGAGAGCTCGGCCACGACTGCGACGAGGAACGCTCGACGGCAGATGCTTCGAGGAACGCGCGCTCCAGGCGGTGGCTAGGCTCCGGACGAATGCCGTCGACGCCCATCTCCTTCGCCCGCGGCGCCCCCGGGCTCTCCCTCATCCCCGCTGAGGAGCTCGCCGACTGCGCGCACGCCGTCGCGAAGCGCGAGGGCGCGTCGGTCTTCGCGTACGGGCCGGGTGGCGGCTACGCGCCGCTGCGCGAGTGGATCGCGGGACGTCACGGCGTCGAGCCCCGCCGCGTCGTCCTGACGGTCGGCGGCCTTCAGGGCTTCGCCTTCTTCGTCTCCGAGCAGCTCGCCCACCGGCCGGGGCGCGTGCTCGTGGAGGCGCCCACCTACGACCGCTCGCTCACGATCCTCGCGCGGCACGGCGCGGAGGTCGTGGGGCTCCCCATGGACGACGAGGGGCTCGTCCCCGAGGCGCTGGCGGCCGAGCTCGACCGAACGCCCGCGCCACCGTCGTTCCTCTACACGATCCCGACGTTCCAGAACCCGAGCGGGAGGACGCTGTCGCCCGAACGGAGGCGGCGCCTCGTCGCCATCGTCCGGGAGCGGGGGCTCCCCGTCCTCGAGGACGACCCGTACGGCCTCGTCCGCTTCGAAGGCGAGCCGCCGCCGAGCCTGTTCGAGCTCGAAGGGGGCACGCTCGTCACGCACACGTCGTCCTTCTCGAAGACCGCCGCTCCCGGCCTCCGCACCGGGTACTTCGTGCTTCCCGGCGACCGGGTCGCGGCGTACGAGGAGCGCGTCGTCTCGACGTACATCTCTCCGCCGTTCCTCGTCCAGGCGACGATCGCGGAGTTCGTCTCGCGGGGCTCCTTCGAGCCGAACCTCGAGCGCGTCGTCGCCGAGCTCCGCGAGCGCCGCGACGCGATGCTGGGGGCGCTCGAGGCCGAGCTCTCCGGGCGCGCCTCGTGGAACAGGCCCGAGGGCGGCTACTTCCTCTGGCTCGAGCTCGAGGGCGTCGACACCGCTGCGCTCTCGGCGCGGTCGGAGGCGGAGGCCGGGGTCGCGTTCGTCGCCGGGCGAGGGTTCTTCGTGCCCGGGTCCGGCGAGGGCGCCTCGAGCGCCCGGCTCGCCTTCTCGTACGAGCCCCCGGAGCGGATCGCGGAGGGCATCTCGCGGCTCGCCTCGCTCCTCGGCTGAGCGTCAGCCGGCGCGCCTGCGCCGCGCCCGGAGCTCCTCGAACAGGTAGCCGGCCGCGAAGCCCACGCCGAGACAGAGCAGGATGAGGACGAGGAGCGAGATCTCCGCCGAGAAGAGCACGAAGCTGACCTCGACCGGCTTACGGTTGAACAGCACGATGAGGACGCCGTAGAGCGCGAGCGCGCCGAGCGCGACGAGCTTCCACGGGATGTCACGCCCGGGTCGTGCGCCCTCCTCGCCGGCGGGCCGGGACGGCACGGGGTCTCCCATGCCGGAATCCTACGCCGCGCGGCCCACCGTCACGGGTGCGGACGGGCGCGGGACGAGCTGCGGCTGAGGCGGCGGCGTCAGCGACGACGACTTCGTGGGTCGGAAGGTGGGGCACGGGACGTTGCCGGCGAGGGCGCACAGCCCCTCACGGCGGAAGTAGCAGTCGTCGCAGGTGAGGTCTCGTCTCTTCGCCGCCATCTCGTCGGGGTCGCCCCTCACGACCGCGTCGGGATTCTCGCGGCCGCGGGAGGTGGCCACAACCCCCCTTTCGCCGAACTCCGCGCAATTTGCGGGTGTTCTCAGAAGAGGCGAAGAGCCTGCAAAATCAGCATTTCTGAGGCGCTGTTGTCAGCCTCCGAAACGCCTGTTGAAAACTCTCCACAGGGAGGACGCGCAGGCCGTCCGCATAGTGCCGCGCGTCGCGCGCGTTCTTGCCGGCGGGGACGACGAAGATATCCACACCGGCCCGACGCGCCCCGATCGTCTTCTGCTTGACGCCTCCGATCGGGACGACGGTCCCGTCGAGCGCGAGCTCTCCCGTCGCCGCGATCCGGCAGCCGCGGGTGACGTCCCGTCCGAGCTGGCGCGCGATCTCGAGGGCGAAGGGGAGCCCGGCCGAGGGCCCGCCCACGTCACCGAGGTCGATGTCGACGTCGAGCGGGAGCTCGATCTTCGCGTCCTGGTCGACGGTGATCCCGACCACGGGCCTCGTGGGGTCGCTCGGGTTGGCGACGGTCCGCACGGTGACGTCCCTGGCCTCGCCGTCCCGCCGGATCGTGAGGCGGACGGGGTCCCCGGGCGCGCGCTTGCCGATCTCCCGCCGGAGGGCGTCCGGCGTCTTCACCGGCACGCCGTCCACCGCCACGATCACGTCCCCGGGGTCGAGCTCCCGGGCCGCGGGGACGTCCGAGGCGATGCCGACGACGAGCGCGCCGCGCGGCGTCGCGACGACGTCGTACCCGAGCGCGCGGAGCGCGACCGCGGACGCGATCTGCTCCGAGCGCTCCATGTCCACGTAGTTCTGGCGGTCGCGCTCCTCCTCGCTCGTGCCGGGCGGGAGGAGCTGCTCCTCCGGCACCGTCGTCGAGCCGTCCGGCTGCGTGAACGGGAGCAGCTGCTCGAGGAGTCGCAGACGCCGGACGAAGACGTCCACGTAGTAGACGTCGCCGTCCTCCTTCGGCCTCGCGCCCTCGACCACGACCTTGCCCTCGAGCGGCTTCGCCGTGTTCGGCGTGAAGATGAAGTCGTCCGCGGGAAGCCACCAGAGGGCGAGCGTCACTGCCAGCCCGATCAGGCCGAGCACGACCAGCGCTCCCGCGAACCGCCTCACGCCGGCTCAGAGGCTCCGCACGAGGCCGCCGTCGACCTGGATCACCGTGCCGGTGACGTAGGACGCCCGCTCCGAGCAGAGGAACGCCACGACGTCTCCGACCTCGCGCGCCGTCCCCAGCCGTCGGAGCGGGATGGTCGCGAGGTCGTCCTCGCTCGGCCCGTCCGAGTAGACCTCCCGGATCCGCTCCGTGTCGATCCTGCCCGGGGCGATCGAGTTCACCGTGATCCCCTTCGGGCCGAGCTCCCTCGCGAGGGTCTTCGCCCACCCGATGACGCCGGGCCGGACGGCGTTCGAGAGCGCGAGGTTGTCGATCGGCTCCCGGACCGAGCTCGAGGTCACGTTCACGATCCTCCCGGCCGGGCTGCGCTCGAGGTGCGGGAGGCAGAGACCCGTCAGGCGCACGACGGAGACGAGGAGGAGCTCGACGGCCGCCCGTACCGACGCCGCGTCGAGCGCGACGGCGCTCGTCCGCGGCGGCCCGCCGGAGTTGTTCACGAGCACGTCGACGCCGCCGAACGCCTCGACGGCGGTGCGCACGAGCCGCTCGAGGTCGTCCTCCGCGGTCACGTCGCCGGCGACGGCGACGGCGAGGGCGCCGAGCCGCTCCGCCTCGCGCTCGAGGTGGTCGCGTCGCCGCGCGAACATGACGACGTTCGCACCCTCGGCGGCGAGCGACTCGGCGATCCCGAGGCCGATCCCGGCGGACGCACCGCAGACGATCGCCGTGCGTCCCGTCAGTCCGAGGTCCACGCCTACTTCTTCTTCAGCACGCCGACGACCTCGCGGACGGCCGCCGCGGAGCTGCGCAGCATCCTGCGCTCGTCCGGGGTGAGCCTGAGCTTCACGACCTCCTCGACGCCGTTCGCGCCGAGCTTGGCCGGGACGCCCATGTACAGCCCCCGGATCCCGTACTCGCCCTCGAGGTACGCCGTGCACGGGAGCACGCGCTTCTCGTCCAGGCAGATCGAGTCCACCATCTCCGCCGCGGCCGCTCCCGGCGCGTACCAGGCGGATGTGCCGAGGAGGTTCACGATCTCCCCGCCGCCGAACTTCGTGCGCTCGACGAGCTTCGCGATCTTCGACTTCGACATGAGCTCCGGCAGCGGCACCCCGCCGACGGTCGTCGCGGAGACGACAGGCACCATCTGGTCGCCGTGGCCGCCGAGGACGACCGCGGTGACGTCCTTCACGGACACGTCGAGCTCCTGGGCGATGAAGGCCGAGAAGCGCGCGGTGTCGAGGATGCCGGCCATGCCGACGACGCGGCTCTTCGGGAAGCGTGAGACCGCCTTCGCGACGTGACACATCGCGTCGAGCGGGTTCGAGACGACGACGAGGATCGCGCTCGGCGAGGCCTTCACGGCCTCCTTCGTGACCGAGCCGACGATCGCCTCGTTCGTGGTGACGAGGTCGTCGCGGCTCATGCCGGGCGCGCGCGGCTTGCCCGCGGTGATGACGACCACGTCGGAGCCCTTCGTCTCCTCGTAGCCGTTCGTGCCGACCATCGTCGGCTCGTAGCCGAGGACCGAGCCGGCCTGGTTCATGTCGAGGGCCTTGCCCTGCGGGAACTTCGGGATGATGTCGACGAGCACGACGTCCGCGTAGTCGCGCCGCGCGATCTCCTGCGCGCACGTCGCGCCGACGTTCCCTGCTCCGATGACGGTGACCTTCTTGCGCATCGCTCTCTCGCTTTCCGTCGCTTGCGGTCGCGCTCTCGAGCGCTCCTGGCGGCGATCGTATCCGCACCCTGCGGCGATTCGGGTCAGGTAGCGTCCGCCCGGATGAGCGACACCGAGTTCAAGCCGGGGCTCGAAGGCGTCGTCGCCGTCGAGACCGAGATCGCCGAGCCCGATCGCGAGGGCGGGGCGCTCCGGTACCGCGGCGTCGACATCGAGGAGCTCGTGGGTCGGGTTCCCTACGAGAAGGTCTGGGGGCTCCTCGTCGACGAGCGCTTCGAGCCGGGGATGCCCGAGCCGGACCCGTACGAGCCTCCCGCGCTCACCGGCGACGCGCCGGCGGACGCCCAGGCCGAGATCGCCCGCCTGTCCGGTGTCTGGGGGCTCCGCAAGCTCACCGAGATCGACGACGGGCAAGCTCGCGACGACCTCGCGCGGCTCTCCGCCCAGGTGATGGCGGTCGTCGCCCGGTCGGCGCGGGCCGCGGACGGGAACGCCGATCCCGTTCCCGACGACGTCGTGGCCGCGGGCCGGACGGCGGCCGAGAGGTTCCTCCTCCGCTGGCGCGGGGAGGCCGATCCCGCGCACGTCACCGCCATCGACACGTACTGGATCTGCACCGCCGAGCACGGGCTCAACGCGTCGACCTTCACGGCCAGGATCGCCGCGTCCACGGGAGCCGACGCCGGCGCGGCGATGTCGGCCGCGATCGGGACGCTCTCGGGCCCGCTGCACGGCGGCGCCCCTGCGCACGTCATCCCCATGGTGGACGAGGCGGCCGCCTCGGGCGATCCCGAGAAGTACGTCGAGGGGCTTCTCGCCCGCGGCGACCGGATCATGGGCTTCGGACACCGCGTGTACCGGGCAGAGGACCCGCGCGCGCGCCTGCTCCGGAGGACAGCGGAGTCGCTCGGAGCGTCTCGCGTGGAGGCGGCGAAAGCGCTCGAGGAGGCCGCGCTCGCGGCGCTCCAGGAGCGCTACCCGGAGCGGGTGCTCGCGACGAACGTCGAGTACTGGGCGGCCGTCGTGCTCGACATAGCGGACATCCCGTCGAAGCTCACGCCCGCGATGTTCGCCTGTGCCCGGGTGGCCGGCTGGTCGGCCCACATCCTCGAGCAGAAGCGCGTCGCCCGGCTCATCCGTCCCTCCGCCCGCTACACGGGCCCGGGCCCCCGGCCCCTCTCGTCGCTGACGTGAGTCTCGTCGAGGCGGCGGCCCAGGCGGAGGCCCTCGCCCAGGCCGGCGACGAGCGCGCGCTCGCCTCGCTGCGCGCGCAGTGGGACGAGGAGATCGAGCACGCCGCCCGCGACCGCGACTACCGCGTCCGCGCCCAGGCGTATCGCGCCGTCGCCCAGTTCCGCTTCCGGCAGAAGCTCGAGCTCCTGCGGCGCGGGCTCGAGGACGAGAGCCCGGCCGCGCGCGGCGCCGCGCTCATCTCGCTCGAGAGCCTCTCCCGCGACCATCCGGGCGACGTCAACGCGTTCCGCCCGCTGCTGCACGAGCTCGCCGCCCGCGACCCGAACTCGACGGTGCGCAGGCTCGCCGTCTTCTGCCTCCGGAACGGGACGCCGAACCGCGACACGATCCAGCTCCTGGACGGGATCGCGGAGTCCGAGGACGCCGACGCCGACGTGCGGAAGGCCGCCCGCGGCGTCTCCGCCCAGCTGGTGAAGAAGTCGCGGGCGAAGTAGGCTCGGGGCGATGAGCGAGGCGCCCGTCGTCGGGATCGTCATGGGGTCGCGCTCCGACTGGGAGACGATGCGACACGCGGCCGAGACGCTCGACGAGCTCGGCGTCCCCTACGAGAAGGAGGTCGTCTCGGCGCACCGCACGCCGGACAAGCTCTACGCGTACGCCGAGTCCGCGGAGCACCGCGGCCTGCAGGTGATCGTCGCGGGCGCCGGAGGGGCCGCCCACCTGCCCGGCATGCTGGCCGCGAAGACGGCGCTCCCCGTGCTCGGCGTCCCGGTCGAGTCGAAGGCGCTCCAGGGGCTCGACTCGCTGCTCTCGATCGTGCAGATGCCGGCCGGCGTCCCCGTGGGCACGCTCGCCATCGGCCGCGCGGGTGCGGTCAACGCGGCGCTCCTGGCCGCGGCCATCGTCGCCCGGGGCGACGAGGGCGTGCGCGAGCGGCTCGCCGCCTACCGCGCGCGCCAGACCGAGGCCGTGCTGGCCGCGCCCGATCCGTCGGAGTGAGCGCCCGCTGATGACGCTCGTCGGCTGCATCGGAGGCGGCCAGCTCGGCCGCATGCTCGCGCAGGCGGGCGCGCCGCTCGGCGTTCGCATGCGGTTCCTCGACCCGTCGCCCGACGCCTGCGCGGGCGAGGTCGGCGAGCTTCTCGTCGGCGCGTACGACGACCCCGAGCTGCTCGACCGCCTCGCGGAGGGGGCGGACGCCGTCACGTACGAGTTCGAGAACGTGCCCGTCGCGGCCGCGCGCCGGGTCGGCGCAATCCCCGATCCGCGCGCGCTCGAGCTCGGCCAGGACCGCCTCGTGGAGAAGGAGCTCTTCCGCCGGCTCGGGATCCCGACTGCCCGTTTCGGCACGGTGGACGACGTGGGCGTCCCGGCGCTCGTGAAGTCCCGCCGCCTCGGGTACGACGGGAAGGGGCAGCACGTCGTCGAGGAGCCGGCCCCGATCGGCGATGACGAGCTGGCCGAGGAGATCGTCTCCTTCGACCGTGAGCTCTCCGTCGTCGCCGTGCGCGGCCGCGACGGCGAGACCGCGTTCTGGCCGCTCGCGGAGAACGAGCATCGCGGCGGCATCCTCGCCGTGTCGCGCGCTCCGGCGGCGGGCGCGCCGCAGGCGGAGGCCGAGGAGATCGCGACGAGGATCCTCGACGAGCTCGGGTACGTCGGCGTCCTCGCGGTCGAGCTCTTCGACGTGGGCGGGAGGCTCCTCGCGAACGAGTTCGCGCCCCGTGTGCACAACACCGCGCACTGGACGATCGACGGCGCGGCGACGAGCCAGTTCGAGAACCACCTGCGCGCGATCCTGGGGCTGGCGCTCGGCTCGACGGAGGCGCGCGTGCCTTCGGTGATGGTGAACCTCGTCGGCACGCTGCCTCCGCTCGACGAGCTGGCGGCGCTCCCGGGCGCGCACGTCCACCTCTACGGGAAGGCGCCGCGCCCGGGACGGAAGCTCGGGCACGTGACGCTCGTGGACGCCGGCGAGGACGCCGTCGCCGAGGCAGTCCGCCTGGCCGCGGACGCCTGGCGCTGAGCTCTCAGGCGGACGTCTCGTTCTGCGGCGTCTCGCGCCGCCGCGCGTGCGGGTGCGCCCGGAAGTAGACGTCGCGCCGTCGCCGGTCGGAGACGTGCGTGTAGCGCTCCGTCGTGCCGAGGTCGGCGTGGCCGAGCATCTCCTGCACCGAGCGGAGGTCGGCGCCGCCTTCGAGCAGGTGGGTGGCGAACGAGTGGCGGAGGAGATGGGGGTGGACGCGGCCCGGCTCCAGGCCGGCGCGCTCGGCGAGCCGTCGGAGGATGAGGAACGCCCCCGCCCGGGTCAAGGGGCCGCCGCGCGCGTTCAGGAAGAGCTCGGGCCGGTAGCGCCGGTCGAGGTGGGGGCGCCCGAGGGCGAGGTAGCGGCGGACGGCCTCCGCGGCGGGCCTCCCGAGCGGGACGAGGCGCTCCTTCCCGCCCTTGCCGACGACGCGGACGATGCGCTCCTCGAGCGAGACGCTCGCCTTCTCGAGCCCGACGGCCTCCGAGACGCGCAGCCCGGCCCCGTACAGGAGCTCCACGAGCGCCCGGTCGCGGAGCGTCCGCGGCGCGGAGCCCGTCGCGGCCTCGATCAGGCGCTCGGTCTCGGCCGGGGAGAGCGCTCGAGGGAGCGTGCGCGGCCTGCGCGGTAGCTGGATCGAGGCTGCAGGGTTCTCGGTCTTCGAGCCGATAAGGACGAGGTGGCGGAAGTACGCACGCACAGCGGAGGCACGGCGCGCGATCGTGGCGGGCGCGAGTCCGTCCGCGCGCATGGAGGCGATCCATCCCTCCAGCTCCAGGGTGGTCGCTTCGGCGACCTCCCTGCCGGTGAAAGCACGCAGCGAGGCGAGGTCGCGGCGGTACGCGTCCACGGTGCGTGGCGACCGGCGGGCCGCCAGCACGAGCAGGTACCGCTCGACGTCGGGGTCGGGACGAGTCACGGCGCCCCGGGGGATTCGGCGGACAGGCCCCGGCTCCTGCGCGCCGGGGTCGCGCTCGTCGCCGCGGCGGTGGTGGTCGCGGTGCTTCCGGGGGTCGCGGGCGCGTCGCAGCTCATCGCGCGCAACACGTCCTCCGAGAAGCTCGCCGTGTCCGTGGACGGCCGTGCGCTCGTCACCTACCACGCGCAGGGCCGCAAGCAGCGCGTGCTCGCCTGGGGCGCGATCAACGCCCTCCGTCCGAGCCGCGAGCGCAAGCAGGTGGAGTTCCGCGTCGACTACTCAGGCGGGTGGGGCACGTTCGGGCGCCCCGTCTGGAAGACGCTGAAGAACGCCTGCGGCCGCTACCGGGGCCCGCAGCTGCCCTACCTCCTGGCCGCGTGCACGGCGCCGGACGGCTCGCACTGGGCCCTCCAGCGCTGGCAGCGGAGCCAGGCGAACTTCGCCATCCCCCCGTGGAAGCCGGGTCACGGGGCCTGGGAGCTCCGCCTCTCCCACTGGAGCGGCCCCGTCGCTGTGCTCGAGGCGTGGACGGACTGGAGCTACGGCGGGCGCTGGCACCACCTGTTCGGGCGGCTGACGTACCAGGGCAATCCCGTGCACGGGTTCTCGACGACGCTCACCGGGGAGCCGCTCGACTCCTACGGCCGCGTGCTCTACCTCGACACCCTCGACTCGGCCTACGGGCCGGGCTGGCGCCGCGAGAACGGCTTCGTCGCCCGGAACCCCGACGGCTCGTTCTGCTACGGCTTCGTCCCGCACCGCACGCACACCGGCGAGCAGCGGCCGCCCGGGCACGGACGTCGCTACCGGCTGTCCGTCAGCGGCCCCGGGGTCACGCCCGACGTGACGTGGGAGGGGGACGGGCTCCCCGACTACGACGCCGACGATCCCGCGGATGTCGCGCACGAGCAGCGCATGAACGAGCTCCAGAAGCAGGTCGCCTGGGGCGGCAAGACCTGCCACACGTAGCTCCCTGACATCTCATGAGGTATGCTCATGAGCATGAGATACCTCATGATCTCGAAGGGCGGCCAGATCTCCGTCCCCGCGGAGGTGCGCAGGCGCTGGGGGACACGGCGCCTCCGGCTCGAGGACCGCGGCGACGAGCTCGTGCTCACGCCCGCTCCCGAGGACCCGATCGCCGCAGCCGAAGGCATCTTCAAGGGCCGGATCCCGTTCACGAGCGAGGAGCTCAGGAGGATGGAACGGGAGGAGGAGGCGGAGATCGAGGAGCGCAAGTGGGGACCCTCCTAGACGCCTTCGCGCTCATCGCGTTCGTCGATGGAGAACCGGCGGCGCCGGACGTACGGCACCTCCTGCGGGGAGGGGACTGTGCGATCCCGACGGTCAACCTTGCCGAGGCGGGCCAGCGGCTCTTCCGTGTGGGCGGCGTGCAACGCGAGGAGCTCGAGCACGTGGTCGGCTCTCTCCCCATCGACGTGGTGCCGTTCACGCGGCTCCACGCCTGGCGCGCTGCGGACCTCCGGGCGCGCTACTACGGTCGCCGAGACAGCGCAGTCTCGCTCGCCGACTGCTGCCTCGTCGCGGTCGCGACGCCGGCCGACCGGGTGGCGACGGCCGACCCGGCCGTGCTCCGGATGGCAGAGGCCGAGGGCATCGGCACGATCGCGCTGCCGCGGCCGTAGCCCTCAGCTGCGCGGGTGCGAGCGGTCGTAGACCCGCCGTAGGCGCTTCGCGTCCACGTGGGAGTAGACCTGCGTGGTCGACAGCGACGAGTGCCCGAGCAGCTCCTGGATCACGCGGAGGTCGGCGCCGCCCTCGAGGAGGTGCGTCGCGAACGCGTGCCGCAGCCGGTGCGGATGGCGCACGAGCCTGCGCACGGTGCTCGTGTCGAGCCGTCGGCCGTGGGCGGAAAGGAAGACCGCGTCCACCGCGCCCCGCGCGAGCGCCGGCCGTCCGTCGCGCAGGTACAGCGCCAGGTGGTGGGCCGCCTCCTCGCCGAGCGGCACGCTCCGCTCCTTGCCGCCCTTGCCGTGCACGTGGATCGCCTCGCGGTCGAAGTCGACGTCCGCGAGGTCGAGGCCGACGGCCTCCGCGCTTCGGAGGCCGGCCGAGTAGAGGAGCTCGAGGAGCGCGCGGTTCCGGAGCGCGAGCGGGGAGTCTCCCTCGACGAGCTCGACGAGCGCCTCGACCTCGGCGGCCTTGGGCGCATCCGGCAGTCGCCGCGGCCTCCGTGCTCCCAGGGCGGCCTCGGGCACGGACGCCGGCCCGTACGTGTAGCGGAGGAGCGAGCGGATCGCCGCGAGCCGCCGTGAGATGGACGACGAGGCGAGCCGTCCTCTCCCGCGCCCCAGGTCGCCGAGGTAGTCGGCGAGGACGCGCGCGTCCACGCGGTCGAATGTCAACCCACGCGCGTCGAGCCAGGCGGCGAACGCTCGCAGGTCGGAGCCGTAGGCGCGCTGCGTCGCGGGCGAGAGGCCGCCGTGCGCGAGGAAGCGGTCGATCGCCTGGTCACTCCTCATCCGAGTCGAGTTCGGCACGCGACGCAGCGAGCCTTCCGGCAGGCAGGCTGTAGGCCGTGCCCGGCCGTCGATTCGAGTCCTGGGGTGCCGCGTCCGAGCCGTCGGAGCGGCCCGCCGACCCTGCCGTCCGCAGGGCGAACCTGCGCCGGATCGTCGCGCTCTTCCGCCCCTACCGCGCGCGACTCCTCGCGGTCTGCGCGCTCATCGTGCTCTCGGCGGCGATCGGCGTCATCTCGCCGTTCCTGCTCCGCCAGGTGCTCGACGTCGCCATCCCCGAGGAGAACGTCGAGCTCCTCACGGTGCTCGTCGCCGGGATGGTCGCGATCCCGATCGTGACCGGCGTCATCGGCGTGTACCAGACGCTCCTCTCGAACCAGGTGGGCCAGTCGGTCATGCACGACCTTCGCACAAAGGTGTACCGGCACCTCCAGCGGCTCTCGCTCGCCTTCTTCACGCGGACGCGGACCGGCGAGGTGCAGAGCCGGATCGCGAACGACATCGGGGGGATCGAGAACGTCGTCACGTCGACGGCGACCTCGGTGCTCGCGAACGTGACGACCGTCGTCGCGACCGTCGTCGCGATGGTGCTGCTCGACTGGCGGCTCGCCGTCTTCGCGCTCGCGCTCCTGCCGCTCTTCGTCTGGATGACGAAGCGCGTCGGCGCGCAGCGCAAGAAGGTGACCGCCGAGCGCCAGGCGTCGCTCGCCGACGTGAGCTCGATCGTCCAGGAGTCGCTCTCCGTGTCGGGGATCCTCCTCGGGAAGACGATGGGGCGCGCCGACGACCTCGCGGAGCGGTTCGAGGGCGAGTCGAAGCGCCTCGCCGACCTCGAGGTGCGGAGCCGCATGACCGGCCGCTGGATGATGGCGGCGATCCAGACGACGTTCGCCGTGATGCCCGCCCTGGTCTACTGGTTCGCCGGCTGGACGATCGCGCAGGGCTCCGAGACCATCACGATCGGGACGCTCGTCGCCTTCACCACGCTGCAGACCAGGCTCTTCTTCCCGATCGGCAGTCTCCTGAACGTGCAGGTCGAGGTGCAGAGCTCGCTCGCGCTCTTCGACCGGATCTTCGAGTACCTCGACGAGGAAGTGGACATCGTCGAGGGGCAGCGCGTGCTCGAGTCGCCGAGAGGCGAGGTGCGGCTCGACGGCGTCTGGTTCCGCTACGACGACGCGGCGTGGACGCTGCAGGACGTCTCGTTCGTCGTTCCCCCGGGGAGCAAGACCGCCCTCGTGGGCGAGACGGGGTCGGGGAAGACGACCTGTGCGTACCTCGTCGCGCGCCTCTACGACGCGACGAAGGGGTCGGTCTCGATCGACGGCGTGGACGTGCGCGACCTCACGTTCCCCTCGCTCGCCGCAACGGTGGGCGTGGTGTCCCAGGAGACCTACCTCTTCCACGCGACCGTTCGCGAGAACCTCCGCTTCGCGAAGCCGGACGCGACCGACGAGGAGGTCGAGGAGGCGGCCCGGGCGGCGCAGGTCCACGAGCTGATCGCGACGCTGCCCGACGGCTACGAGACGATGGTCGGCGAGCGCGGCTACCGCTTCTCCGGCGGCGAGAAGCAGCGGGTGGCGATCGCGCGGACGATCCTCCGCAACCCGCCCGTGCTCGTGCTCGACGAGGCGACCTCGTCGCTCGACACGCAGACCGAGCGGGCGGTGCAGGAGGCGCTCGAGCGGCTGTCCGAGGGGCGCACGACGATCGCGATCGCGCACCGGCTCTCGACCGTCCGGGACGCGGACCAGATCGTCGTGCTCGACCGGGGCCGGATCGTCGAAGTCGGCGGCTACGACGAGCTCCTCGAACGTGGCGGGCACTTCGCCGCGCTCGTGGCCGGCGACCGGCCGCTCGAGGCCGAGCTCGCCTGACGTCAGAGGTAGCGGTTGCGCTGGAGCCAGCGCAGGGCGACGAACCCCCACGTCGGGGGCAGGTAGAAGGTCGCGATCCGGTAGAGGAGCACGGTGCCGAGCGCGGCCTCCGGGGTCATTCCGGCACCCGTGAGCCCGACGGCGAGCCCGAGCTCGGCGACGCCGATGTTGCCCGGTACCGGGACGAGGCTGCCGAGGAGGGAGACGCTGACGTTGACGAGCAGGAGCTCGGCGAGCGAGAGGTCGTAGCCGAACGCCCGCGCGAAGAGCGCGAGCGCGAGCGCGAAGAGGATCTCCGCGCCGAGGCTCCCGAGCACGAGCTGGGCGAGCTTGCTGCCCCCGCGGAGCGACGCGAGCGTCGCCTTCACGTCCGGCCACCACTGCGAGAAGCGCTCCCGGATCGCGCCGCGCACGCGAGGGAGCGTGACAAGAACGGTGACGGATGCGAGGACGATGGCAGCGACGATCCAGAGGAGGAGCCTCGGGTCGCCCGACGGCAGCGACACGTCGAGCTCGACCGTCGCGCTCGAGAACACGAGCAACAGGACGAGCAGGATCGCCTGGAGGACCGTGCTCACGAAGGAGTCGATGGCGCCGGCGGCGACCGCGACGGTGGGCGTGAGGCCCTGGCGCTGGAAGAAGCGGATGTTCACCGCGAGCCGCGCCAGGTTCGATGGCAGCGCGACGTTCATGTAGCCGGTCGCCAGCTGGAGGGCGTACACGGGGCCGAAGGGCAGGGTGGCCGGCACCGAGCCCAGCGTGGAGACGGCTTGCGCGAGGCGGGGCGTCTGGGCGACGACGAGCGCGACGACGATCCACGCCCACGACGCATCCGCCACGGACTCGCGCACCTCGCCCCAGTCGACGCCGCTGGCGGCGCTCAGGATCGTGTACGACGCGAGCGTGAGGAGCGCGACCTGGATCGCCGAGCGGGGAGAGACACGCCGCAGGTTGACGAGCTCGGGCGCCTCCACGCCGACGGCCTCCGCGGCGCTCTCGCGCAGGTCGTCGACGTCGGCTTTCGCCTCCTTCAGGGCTCTGCGCAGCGGTGAGCTGAACGCCGCTTCCTGGAGGTAGGGGAGCAGCCTGCCCACGCCGTCCGGTCCGATGGCAGCGACAGCCGTCGCCAGAGCGCGCTCGGAGCCGACCACCGCGGCGGTGGTCGCCACGAGCTGCGCGCGGTCGACCTCGAGCTGGTGCTCGAGGGGCGCGACCGTTGCGCTCCCGAGCTCGAGGAGGCCCATCTCTCCGTCCACGCGGGCGACGGTCTCCGGGTCGATCCGCTGGTGGGCGATCCGCTGCTCCGCGAGCCGCTCGAGCGCGATCCAGCACTGGCGGAGGAGCTCGTCGTCGAGCGCGGATGGGGGGATCTCGGACAGTGGTGTCGCCTCGCCCGCGAGCACGAGCATCGCGTCTCCGCCCTGTGTCTTGCCTGCGGTGACGACGTCCCGCGTGGCGAGCCCGCCCCGGCGCGCGAGGAGCGTCACGAACGCCTCCCGCTCCGCCGCATGGAGGCGGCTGGCGCCGATCTCCGGCCCCGCGCTCCGGTACCACGCCGTGCGCCAGAGCCGTTGCACGAGCTGGTTGTCCGCCGCGTCGCGCCCGTAGACCTTCACCAGGAGCGGCCTGCCGTCGTGACCGGTCGCCCGCAGGCGGAGGACGCCTGCGACCTGCTCCTCCGCCTCGACGAGCCCGTCCGCCTGCACTCCGAGCTGTGCCAGGCCCGCCGAGACGTCCTCGAGCCCGGGGCGCCCGGCGGACGTGCCGAGCACGAGGTTCACGATCGAGGCGGCGACGAGGCCGACGAGGAGCGCCGCGAGCGCTCCGCCCGGGGTGCTCGCAGCAGAGAGCGCCGTCCCGACGACGCCGAGAGCGACGATCCAGTGGCCGACCGAGCGCAGCGGCCGGACGAGGTGCGGGCCGGCGGCGCCGACGACGGCGACCGCCGCTGCGAGCGCGACCTCCGGGAAGTCCGGGCCGCCTTCGCGCGCGAGGAGGTCGTCCACCACGTCGGGCCACTCTCCCGCGGCGAGCCGGGCGCACACGATCCCGACCATGGTCGCGACGACGACGGCGAGGAGCGCCTCGCCGGCGACCAGCAGGCGGCGCGAGACGAGGGCCGCTGCGAGGATGGCGACCGCCCACACGATCGCGAGGTACTCGAGGAACGCCCAGACCGGGTCGAGCCAGGACGGGAAGGCAGCCACGGCGCGGATGAGCGCGAGCTCGAGCGACGACGGCGGGTACACGGCGACGAGGTACGCCAGAACCGCGAGCGACGGGACGAGCACGACGACGTCGGTCGCCCGTCGCGCACGCTGCTGGGCGCGGGGCGCCGCGAACGGGCCGAAGCTCGCCCGGACGACCTCGCTCACCGCTCCGACCCCGCGGTCGAGCGTCGACGGCTGCCCGCCTGCGCCCCCGCCCGGTTCGCTCACGACGTCGACAGCTCGATCTCGGCCGGGAGCTCCGACGGGCGCTCCGCCGGCTCCAGCTCGAAGCGGGTTCGCGCGTCGAAGTAGGCGTACGCGGTGACGAGCCCGACGTAGGGGAGCGCGATCGCGTAGACGAGGCCGGCGACGACGTTCAGCCAGGCGAGCGGCACCTCGGCGACGAAGATGAGCAGCGCGCCGAGGAGCGGCCCGCTGACGAGCGCGAGCGCGGCGCTCAGCCCGACGAGCGAGCCCGTGCGGAACCAGCGCCCGCGAACCAGCTGCCGGCTGCGCCGCAGCGCCGCAACGCCGCCGAGGTCCTCGAGCTCCACGATGGGCGCCGCGAGGCACCAGCGCACGGCGACGAGCACCGCGACGGGGATGAGCACCGGAACCGTCGTCAGGGCGACCCACGCCAGGACGAACAGGAAGACGGCCCGGAGGAGCGGGCGGATGCGCGTCCACACGCTCCGGTACGCGCCGCGGGCGGTGACCGCACGCCCCGCGTCGATCTCGACGAGTGCGCACGCCGTCGCCGCCTGGACGAGCCCGAGCCCCAGGAGGGCGAACGTCGTGCCGATCACGAGCGCGAGGAAGGCGGAACCGCCGGCGCTCTCCCCCGTCGTGACGATCCCGACGGCGCTCAACCCCTCGAGCGCGATCCACTGGAGCACCGTCATCACCACGACGATCGGGATCAGGAGGACGCCGATCCGCAGGAAGACGAAGGGCCGCCGCACGTACATCCGGGCCGACGCGGAGAGGATCTGCCCCCACGACCGCCTCCGCGCAACGTGGAGAGGAGCGGCGGGAGACCACGTCGCGCGAACCACGACGAAGGCGACGAGCGCCGTGAGGGCGGCGAGGAGCAGGAGCACGAGGCCGGGCGAGCGCAGGAGGAGGATGAGGGCGCGCGAGCCGCGCTCGACGCCGGTGCAGAAGAGGTCGGTCGCGCCCGTCCCGAAGACGCCGCCCGTGGGAACGGCGTAGCTCACGTCGCGCCAGCTCTCCGACCACTCGAGCGGGCGCGTCCACTGCGTCTTCATGTTCGGTCCCGTGGGGCCGTTGAAGAACGCGGGCTGCAGCTCGCCCCAGCGGCCCTCGAACTCGATCCACGGGAAGGTTGCGCTCGCCGCCTCCGGATCGGAGGGAATCGTCTGGACCACGGGCCGGAGCTCGCGGTGCGGGCCCTGCGTGTCGTCGCACCCGACGCCCGCCTCCGCCGAGCTTCCGAGGTAGAGCGCCTCCGTGTACTTGTTCGCGTGCGACCCGGCGCCCGGGTAGACGACGGGGTGGGTGCCGTCGACGACCGTCAGCTTCTCGTCGTCCCACGCGGCGCGCTCGGCGCCCTCGTGCGACGAGTAGCCGACCTCGGTCGGCGTCCGTCCGAGCGCTTCTCTCGCGTCCGAGGCGTCGAAGACGAGCTGAACCATCTCCCAGTCGCCCTCGTGCGTGTTGTTGAAGTCGTTGAAGGCGTAGAAGAGCCAGTACTGCAGCGCGAGCTTGCCGGGGTAGCCCGCCTGCGTCGCGACATGCGCGTACACCGTGGGCTCGCTCCCCGCGGCGAGGCGGCGCGACCAGCGCTCGAAGTCGCAGCCGGGGTCGAGCGGGTCGCCGGGGAAGTCGAGGTGGTACTCGAAGCGGTTGCGCAGGTCCCCCGGCTCCGGCCCGATCTCGACGAGGTCCGTGCGGTTCCAGGGCCCCCGCAGCGCGACCGTCGGCTCGTTCGCGAGGAGGACGCCGACGTCGAGCGGGTCGTACGGCTCGCCCGGCTCGCACTCCGCCTCCTGCTCGACGAGCCTGACGACCGGCGCGAAGCGCTCGGCGAGAGCCTGCTCGTCCTCGTACGACGCGGTCGCCGCCGGCGCGAGGACGAGTGCGGCGGCCACGAGCGCCAGGGCCGGTGCGATGCGCTTCATCGCGCGCATTCTCGGCCTACCCGCGGACGCCGGACGAGTCAGTCGGTCCACCGCTCAGAACGACCAGATGACGGGGACGAGGAGCACGGCCACGGCGCCGAAGAGAGCGAGCAGCGGGAGCCCGAGCTTCCAGTAGTCGCCGAAGCGGTAGCCGCCCGGCTCCATGACCATGAGGTTCGCGGGGGTCGCCACCGGCGTCAGGAACGCCGCCGCCGCGGCGACGCAGACGGCCATGAGCACGGGCTTCGCGGAGACGTCGAGCTCGGCGGCGGCGCTCAGCGCGATCGGGATGACGATGAGCACCGTGGCCGTGTTCGAGATCAGCTGCCCGAGCACGAAGACGAGCAGGACGAGCCCGAGGACGAGAGCGCGCGGGCCTGCATCGCCTACGACGTCCACGAGCCCGTCCGCGAGCCTCTTGGCAGCGCCGGTCTCGGTCATCGCGGTGGCGAGCGGGATCATCCCCGCGACGAGGATCACGGTCGTCCACTGGATGCCGCGGTAGGCCTGCTCGATCGTGAGGACGCCGGCGAGCACGATCGCGCACGCGGCGAGCAGCCCCGCCACGGCGGGCGGGGTGACCCCGCTCGCGAGCAGGACGATCATCCCGGCGAGGATCCCCAGCGAGCGCTTCGCGCCGATGCCGAGCGGCACGGCCTGCCGCCGAACCTCGTCGGGGCGGTCGACCACGAGCACGTCCGGGTCGTCGAGGTGCGTGTCGAGCGCGCCCCACGTTCCCTGGAGCAGCAGCGTGTCGCCGACCTCGAGCACGGTCTCGCCGGCCAGCTCGGCCTCCCGTCGCTGCACCGCGAGCACGACGAGGTCGCCGCTGTCAGTGACCATCCCGGGGAAGACGGTCTCGCCGACGAGGTCCGAGCGCGGTGGGATCACGACCTCGGCGACGCCGACCCGCCGCGTGAGGAGCGCCTCCGGCGTCTCGTCGAGCCCGTACTGCTCGACGAGCGTTCGCGCGTGGGCGCTGAAGTCGCGCCTGATCGTGCGCGGCGTGCGGTGGGGAAGGAGCCGCTCGCCGAAGAGGACGACGATCGCGACCGTCCCCAGGAGGAGCGGCGCACCGACGAGCGCGAAGGAGAAGTACCCGAACGATCCGACGCCGGCGTCGTCGGCGGCCTCGGACACGATCACGTTCACCGGCGAGGCCGTCAGGACGAGGAGCGAGCCGGCGTGCGCGGCGAACGCGAGCGGCATGAGCAGCTGCGACGGCTCGCGTCCGAGCCGAACGGCCATGACCACCACGACCGGGAGGAGCGCAGCCACGGATCCGTTCGGCGTGACGAGCGCGGTGAGCCCGGCGCAGAGCAGCATCATGAGCACGAGGACGCGCGACCTGCTCGTGCCCGAGCGCTCGACGAGCTGCTGCCCGAGCCACCCCGTCACCCCGGAGGCGTCGAGGGCCTCGCTGACCACGAACAGCGAGGCGATGAAGAGGACGGTCGGGTCGCCGAAGCCCGCGAGCGACTGCTGGAGGTCGAGCACCCCCGTCGCCCAGAGGGAGAGCGCGACCCCCACGGCGACGATCGCGACCGGGAGGCGGTCCCAGACGAAGACGGCCACGACGACTGCGAGGACGACGAACGTGATCGCCTCGTCGCTCATGGACGCTCCGTTCGGGCCCGGATGCCTGCGTCAGTCGGCGTGAACGGGCGCACCCGGCCCCAGCGGGATCCCGATCAGGTACCAGGCGATGAAGAACAGCGTCCATGCGACCGTGAGCACGACGACGTACGGCAGCATCAGCGAGACGACGGTGCCGATGCCCGCGTCCTTCCGGTAGCGCTGGGCGAACACGACGATGAGCGGGAAGTACGCCATGAGCGGCGTGATGACGTTCGTCGGCGAGTCTCCCACCCGGTAGGCGGCGAGCACCGTCTGCGGCGCCACGTCGAGGCGGAGGAAGAGGGGGACGAAGATCGGAGCCAGCAGGGCCCACTTCGCGATTGCCTGCGGGATGATCAGGTTCACCACCCACGAGACGCCGACGACGCCGATCAGGAGCCAGACAGCGCCGACGTCCGCGCTCTCGAGCACGTCGCCGAGCTTGACGGCCAGGACCTCGGGGATGTTCGAGTAGTTGAAGTACGCGATGAACTGCGCGATGAGCAGGAAGAGGAACAGGAGCCCTGCGAGCCCCGCCCACGACTTCGTGATCGTGTCGATGATCGCGCTGCTTCCGGAGAGCGTCCCCGCGCCGCGCCCGTAGGCGTAGCCGGCGGCGAAGAAGAAGAGCGTGATGATCACGATCAGGCTGTCCATGAACGGCGAGTTCCCGATGATGTCCCCGGTCTCGGGATTGCGCAGCGGAGCCCCGGGCGGAGCGGTCAGCAGCACGATGCCGACGAGCACCGCGAGAGAGGCGATACCCGCGTAGCGGAGCCCTCTCGAGTCGGCCTCGGGAGAGACCCCTGGCGAAGCCTCGTTCTCCTCCTCCATCGCCCAGCCCTCTCCCTGCTCGGCCTCGTCCCAGGGCCCCAGTCGCTTCTCGACGAGCCTGTTGCTCACGAACGTGAGGACGAACGCGATGAGGACGGTCGAGCCGATGCCGAAGTACAGGTTCGCGGCGAGGTCGATCTCCGCGCCGGGGTTCCCCGACGGGATCGACTCGTTCGTGATCTCCGTCAGCACGCCGTCGAGCGGCGTGATCAGGAAGTTGACCCCGAAGCCGGCCGCGACGCCGGCGAACGCCGCGGCGATGCCGGCGAGCGGGTTTCGCCCGACGCTGTGGAACGCCGCCGCGCCGAGGGGTATCAGCACGAGGTACCCGGCATCCGAGGCGATGCTCGAGAGGACGCCGAGAAGGACGATGACGAAGGTCAGCGTCGCTCCCGAGGACACGCCGACGAGCTTGCGGATGAGCGAGCCGATGAGGCCCGCCGCCTCCGCGAGCCCCACGCCGATCATCACGACGAGGATGATCGCCACCGCGGCGAAGTTCCGGAAGTTCGAGACGAACGACGTGAAGAGGTAGCGGATGCCCTCGGTGGTCAGCAGCCCTTCGACCTGAGCCGTCTCGGTCGTGAGCTCGTAGTCCTCGGGAGCCACGGGCGTCGTCGGCCCGACGTCGACCGGCTCGGTGGAACCCCCGTAGTACGTCTGCTCGGTCGGCACCGGCGGCGGCTTCACGACCTCGTACGTCGCGGAGACGCCCGCCCAGTAGAGCACCTGCGAGAGCACGATCACGATCCCGCAGAGCGCGAGGAAGAGGATTGCCGGGTGCGGCATCTTGTTCCCGCCGCGCTCGATCGCGTCGAGCATTCGCTCCATGAAGGTCTTTCCGGGCGCTTCCGGCGGGGTGTCGGTGGCGGCCGTCACGAGGCGCTCCTTTCGGCGTCGGCGTAGAGCCCGAAGAACCGGGCCTCCGCGAGGACTGCGTTCTCGAGCTCGTCGACGAGCACGCGCTCGTTCGGCGCGTGGATGTTCGCGAAGCCGTCCGTCGTCCCGAGGAGCAGGATCTCGGCCTCCGGCGCAGCCCTGCTGAGTGAGCTCACGAGCGGGATCGACCCGCCGGTCGCGATCTCGACCGTCTCGCTGCCCCAGGCGTCCCGCATCGCCTCGCGGGCGGCCGCGTACGCGGGGCCGTCGGTCCGGGCCGCGAAGCCGCTTCCCGTCTCCGCGGGGTGCACGGTGAGCGAGACGCCGAACGGGCGGAGGCCCTCCAGGTGCCGGATCAGCGCCGCCTGCGCCTCGACCGGGTCCTGCTCGGGGTGGACGCGCCCGCTCACCTTCGCCCGCGCGTACGGCACGACGGCGTTGACCGCCTTCTCCACGGGGAGGGCGTCGACTCCCGTGACCGTGAGCGCCGGCCCGGACCAGATCCGCTCTCCGAGGCTGCCCGTCCCCTGGAACGGGACGCCCGGGAGCGTCTCCGAGAGGGCGCGGAACTCCTCGTCCGTGTACGACGCGCCCGTCCACGGCTCGCGGCGCAGGCCCTCGACGGCGACGTCGCCGTTCGCGTCGTGCAGCGAGGCGAGCGCGTGCAGGAGGGCGACGAGGGCGTCGGGCGCGGCTCCGCCGAACTGTCCGCTGTGCTTGGGGCCGGCGAGCGTTCTCGTCTCGACCGTCACCGCCATCATCCCCCGGAGCGCGGTCGTGAGCGTGGGCACGCCGGGCCGAACGCTCCCCATGTCGCCGATGACCATCGCGTCGACCGCGAAGATGTCCGGACGAGACGCGGGGAAGGTCCCGAACGCGCCGCCGCCGACCTCCTCCTGGCCCTCGATCACGACCTTCACCCCGACCGGCGGCGTGCCGCCCCAGGCCCTGATCGCGCCGACGTGCATGAGGATGTTCGACTTCGTGTCCGCCGCGCCGCGGCCGTAGATCGCCCCGTCCCGCTCCGTCGCCTCGAAGGGCGGCGACTCCCACTTCGACTCGTCGCCCACGGGCACGACGTCGTAGTGGCTGTAGAGGAGGACCGTGGGAGCGCCGTCGGGCGCCGGTATCTCGCCCATCACCACCGGGGCGGTGTCGGGCAGCTCGAGCGGGTCGAGCATCGTCACGCCGGCACTGCGAAAGAGCTCGACGACGGCCTCGTAGGCCTCGAGCAGCCGCGGTCTCGTCTCCTCGGGGTACCCGAGCACGGAGATGGACGGGATGGCCACGAGCCGGGCGAGATCCGCCTGCAGCTGGGGCATCAGCGCTGCGACGTCGGTGCGCGTCGGGACGCTCATTGCTCGACCTCCTCCGGTGGGCGACGGGTGCGGGAAGCCTAGTCCAGACGCCTTTCGAGGTGGAAGCTCGGTCGCGGGCGTACGATAGGGCGCTCTGACCGACCTTTCGACCACCGAGGAGACCCGATGATCGCGACCGTTCCCGACCGCGGCTCTCTCGCGGCGCACGGGATCGACGTCCGCGGGAGGATCCACTGGCACCCGACGACCTCGCTCCTGTACGAGCACGCGCTCGTGCGAGGCGACGCGCGGCTCGCCGAGGGCGGCCCGCTCGTGGTGGACACGGGACGGCACACGGGGCGCTCGCCGAAGGACAAGTTCATCGTTCGCGAGCCCGGTTCGGAGGCGCGGATCTGGTGGAGCGACGTGAACGCGGAGATCTCCGAGGCGAGCTTCGACCGCCTCCGCTCGAAGGTGGCCGCGCGTCTCGGCGAAGGGGACGTGTACGTCGTGGACGCCTTCGCAGGCGCCGATCCCGACCACCGGATCGGTGTGCGCGTGGTCACCGAGAGCCCGTGGCACGCGCTCTTCGCGAGGACGCTCTTCATCGACCCCTCCGACGACGAGCTCGCCGCGTTCGAGCCGCAGGCGCTCGTCCTCCACGCCCCGTCCGTCTCCGCCGTGCCCGAGGAGGACGGGACCCGAAGCGAGACGTTCGTCTGCCTGCACCCGACGCGGACGGAAGTGCTCATCGGGGGCACGTACTACGCGGGCGAGATCAAGAAGTCGATCTTCACGATCATGAACGACCGGCTCCCGCTCGAGGGCGTGTTCCCGATGCACTGCTCGGCGAACGTCGGCCCGAAGGACAAGGTGGCCGTCTTCTTCGGCCTCTCGGGCACGGGCAAGACGACGCTCTCCGCCGACCCGGAGCGCCACCTGATCGGCGACGACGAGCACGGCTGGTCCGACCACGGGGTCTTCAACTTCGAGGGCGGGTGCTACGCGAAGGTGATCCGCCTGTCCGCGGAGGCCGAGCCGCAGATCTACGCGACGACGCGGGCCTGGGGAACGGTGCTCGAGAACGTCGTGGTGGACGAGCGCGGCGTCCTCGACCTCGACGACGAGTCGAAGACGGAGAACACCAGGGCGGCCTACAAGCTCGAGCAGATCGCGAACGCCCTGCCGGAGAAGCGCGCGGGCCACCCGAGCGCGGTCGTGTTCCTCACCGCCGACGCGTTCGGGATCCTGCCGCCGCTCGCGCGGCTGACGCGCGAGCAGGCCATGTACTGGTTCCTCTCCGGCTTCACGGCCAAGCTCGCCGGCACCGAGATCGGCGTCACCGAGCCGCAGCCGACGTTCTCCGCCTGCTTCGGTGCGCCGTTCCTCCCGCAGCCGCCGGCGGTGTACGCGCACATGCTCGGCGAGAAGCTCGAGACGCACCCGCACGTGAACGTCTGGCTCGTGAACACGGGGTGGACGGGCGGGCCGTTCGGCGAGGGGAGCCGCATGCCGATCAAGGCGACGCGTCGCCTCCTCAACGCTGCCCTCACGGGTGAGCTCGACGGCGTCGAGTATCGGGTGGACGAGGTCTTCGGCGTCGAGGTTCCGGTCGAGGTGCACGGCGTGGACTCGACCCTCCTCGACCCCCGCTCGACGTGGGCCGACCCGGACGCGTACGACGTGAAGGCGCGCGAGCTCGCGCAGATGTTCGTGGACAACTTCGTCCGCTTCCCGGACGTCGCCCCGGCGGTCGCCGTCGCCGGGCCGCGCGTCTGACCTCTCGCGACGTCTCCGAACCCCAGCGCAAGGGCAACGTCGTCGGAGCGTCTTCTTCAAGCGCTCTCCTGGCGGCGGGGCCTGCATGAGCTGGGAGGCTTCGGTGCGCCTCCCAGCTCAAGCGCGTCGGGCTAACCGCCCGTCGGGCCGCCATCGGCTAGGCGACGAGCGCAGCCGCGAGCGCGAGCAGACCGATCGCGAGCACCGTCAGCGTGCGGTGCCAGTGCGTGATCCGGTGCCTCGTGCCCATCTCCGGGTTGTCGGGTGCGCCGATCACTGGCCTGAGCAGGCGGCCGCCGCCGGCGCAGCGCTGCGCCGGCGGCTCGTCCGCCCGAGACATGACGGCTCTTACTCGCCCTTCATACTCCGGCGGCTATAAGGAGTACGTGCGCCCCGCGACGCTTCGGCTGTCGGCCGCGCTCCTCGCCGGGGCAGTGCTCGCCGGCGCCCTCGTCGCGGCCTCCGTCGTTGCGGGCTCGACGTCGCAACCCGCGCCCCTGGCGTTCGCACGCTCGTTCGACTCCGGGACCGTCCCGGCGGTCTCGGCGTCCCGGCTCGCGAGCGCAGTGCCCTCGCTTCGCGGCGGCCCGATCACGGTCTCCACGGGCGAGGTCGTGGACGTGCGCCTCTCCGACTCGCTCCCGGTGACCACGACGCCCGAGGTGTGGGCCGAGTTCATCGCGAGCCTCCTGCACGGGCCGGAGATCTCGCGCCTCACCGCCTACGTCCTCACGTTCGACGAGATGCAGGACGTCTGCGGCACGAACGCGCTCGGTTGCTACTCGGGGAACCGGATGATCGTCCCCGGCGAGGTCGTCTTCGACGGGACGACGCCGGAGGAGATCATCCGGCACGAGTACGGGCACCACGTCGCGTACAACCGCGTCAACACCCCGTGGGTCGCGGTCGAGTGGGGGCCGAAGAACTGGGCCAGCGTCGCGAACGTGTGCGCGCGGGTCGCCCGGCAGGAGGCCTTCCCCGGGAACCAGGGCTCGAACTACTCGCGGAACCCCGGCGAGGCCTGGGCCGAGACGTACCGCCTCATGGACGAGCGCCGCAACGGGATCACCACCGCCACGTGGCCGATCATCGCCCCGAGCTTCTACCCGACGGACGCCGCGCTCGTCGCGGCGGAGCGGGACGTCGTGGAGCCGTGGACGAGCTCGACGACGACGACGTACGCGCGGCAGTTCACGAAGGGCACGAAGGTGTGGTGGATCCCGCTCGCGACGCCGCTCGACGGCGACCTCAGGATCGCTGCGACGTTGCCGAAGGGCGGCGAGTACGACGTTGCGCTCGTCGCGGCGGACCGGAAGACCGTGCTCGGGCGGGCGCAGTGGGTGTCGCAGCGCGTCAAGCGCTACACGGGCACCGTCTGCGGCACGCGCGCGTCGTTCGTGCGCGTCACGCGGAGCGGCCCGACCGGGCGCGCGCGCGTCAGCGTGACCAGCCCGTAGGCGTCCCGCCGCCCGTCACGTTCCCCCGGGATCCGGGAAGAGCGATCAGGTAGCGTCCTTCCCCGTGGAGTTCATGCACGACGTCGTGGTCGTGGGAGCCGGCTGCGCCGGCATGCGCGCCGCGATCGAGGCGTTCGACGCGGGCGCCGACGTCGGCGTCGTCTCCAAGCTCCACCCGACGCGCAGCCACTCCGGCGCCGCCGAGGGGGGCATCAACGCGGCGCTCGGGAACACCGCCGAGGACTCCCCCGAGAAGCACGCGTTCGACACCGTCAAGGGCTCGGACTACCTCGGCGACCAGGACGCGATCGAGGTGTTCACGGCCGAGGCGCCGGGCGACATCTACCAGCTCGAGCACTGGGGTTGCGTCTTCTCGCGCAACGACGAGGGCAAGCTCGCGCAGCGTCCCTTCGGCGCCGCCGGCTCGCCGCGCACCGTCTTCTCCGCGGACATCACCGGCCACGTGCTCGTGCACGTCCTCTACGAGCAGACGATGAAGCGCATGGAGCAGGGCCCCATGCGCGTGTACGAGGAGTACTTCGCGTGGCGCCTCGTCGTCGAGGACGGCCGCTGCGTGGGCGTCGTGTGCTGGGACCTCGTGCACGGCGGGCTGAAGCTCGTCACCGGCCGCTCGATCGTGCTCGCGACCGGCGGCGCCGGCCGCATCTACCGGGCGACGACGAACGCGTACGCGTGCACCGGCGACGGCATGGCGATGGCGCTTCGGGCAGGGCTCCCGCTGAAGGACATGGAGTTCATGCAGTTCCACCCGACGACGCTGTACCCGAGCGGCGTGCTCATCACCGAGGGCTGCCGCGGCGAGGGCGGCTACCTCCTGAACCGCGACGGGGAGCGCTTCATGGCGAAGTACGCCCCGAACGCGCTCGAGCTCGCCTCCCGCGACGTCGTCTCGCGCTCGGAGACGACGGAGATCGAGGCCGGCCGGGGGGTCAACGGGTCGGTGCTCCTCGATCTCCGGCACCTCGGCGCCGAGAAGATCCTCACGAGGCTCCCGGGCTCCCGCGAGCTCGCGATGACGTTCGCGGGCGTCGATCCCATCTTCGACCCGATCCCGGTTCGGCCGGGCGCCCACTACCACATGGGCGGCGTCTCCACGGACAACTGGGGCGCGACGGAGCTCGAGGGGCTGTACGCGGCGGGCGAGGTCGCCTGTGTCTCCGTCCACGGCGCGAACCGCCTCGGCGGCAACTCGCTCATGGAGACGATCACGTTCGGACGGCGCGCCGGGCGTGCGGCCGCCGAGCGCGCGCTGTCGGCGCCGCGCGGCGGCGAGGTCTCCGACGCGGCGCTCTCCGACGCGCAGCGCGACCTCGACCGGCTGCTCGCCCGCTCCGAGGGCGAGCGCCCGTGGAAGATCCGGGACGAGCTCGGCTCGACGATGCTCGAGAACTACGGCGTCTTCCGCTACCCGGACCGCATGGAGAAGCAGCTCGAGATCCTCGCGGGCCTGCGCGAGCGCTACGAGCGGGTCGTCGTCGAGGACAAGGGAGACGTCTTCAACAACGACCTGACGCAGGCGATCGAGCTCGGGTACCTGCTCGACCTCGCGTGGACGATGGTGCAGGCCGGGATCGCCCGCAAGGAGAGCCGCGGCGCGCACTCCCGGCCCTCCGACTTCCCGGAGCGCGACGACGAGAACTTCCTGAAGCACTCCATCACCCGCTGGGTCGACGACCGGCCCGAGCTCTCCTACGAGGAGGTCCGGATGACGAGGTGGCAGCCCGAGGTCAGGAGCTACTGAGGTGAAGGTCGCACTCAAGATCTGGCGCTACGACGCGGCGAAGGGCGAGCGGGCGCTGCGCGAGTACGAGCTCGACGCCCCCGAGGAGGCGACCCTCCTCGACTGCCTCGACATCGTGAAGGACCGCATCGACGGGTCGCTCGCGTACCGCAAGAGCTGCCGGATGATGATCTGCGGCTCGTGCGGCATGCGGATGGACGGCGCCGCCGTGCTCGCGTGCAAGACGCGGATGTACGAGATCGCGCAGTCCGGGCACGCCCCCGTCATCTCCGCGATGGGGAACCTCCCGATCGTCAAGGACCTCGTGGTCGACATGGATCCGTTCTGGGGGAAGATCCGCTCCGTCCAGCCGTGGCTCGAGCCCGGCTACTCCGACCCCGGCGAGAAGGAGCACGTCGTCTCGCAGGAGCGCATGGACGCGATCCACAAGGAGTCGCTCTGCATCATGTGCGGCTGCTGCGTCTCCGAGTGCAACTCGCTCGAAGCCGATCCCGACTTCCTCGGGCCGGCCGCGCTCGCGAAGGGGTTCCGATTCGTCGGCGACCCGCGCGACCAGGCGACCGTCGAGCGGCTCCAGGCCTACTCGGGCGAGCACGGGATCTGGGACTGCACCCGCTGCTACTTCTGCCAGGAGCGCTGCCCGAAGGGCGTCGACCCGCGCGACGCGATCGCGAAGCTCGGGGCCGAGGCGATGAAGGAGGGGATCGACTCCGACATGGGCGCGAAGCACGCGAAGTGGTTCGTCACCTCGGCGAAGACCACGGGCTGGCTTCGGGAGACGGAGCTCGTCCCCAAGACGCAGGGCGTCGTCAAGTCGCTCAAGGAAGTCAAGTTCGCGATGAGCCTGATGCGCCACGGCAAGGTGCCGCTGCCGTTCCCGCCGCACACGGCGAAGCACGTCGACGAGGCCCGCGCGCTGTACGACATCGTCAAGCACGAGGGCAAGCCCGGGGCGGGCGGCATCGTGCAGACCGAGAAGGCGCTCGGGCGGCTCGAGCACCACGACGAGGGGCACACCGAGGCGGCCGCGCGCGGGCCGTACGGGCCTGGCTCGTTCCCGAAGCCGTACCTGCCAGGGGAGGAGAACCCGGAGTGAGAACCGTCGCCTACTACAAGGGCTGCCTCGCGTCGCTCAGCGCGAAGGAGCTCGACATCGCCACCCAGGCGCTCGCGCCGAAGGTCGGGCTCGAGCTCGTCGAGCTGGAGGCCGTCACCTGCTGCGGCGCCGGAGACATCCACGAGGCGGAGCCGGACTACTACCTCCACCTGAACGCGCGCATCCTCGCGTACGCGGAGGCGACGGGGGCGGACACGCTCATGACCGTCTGCAACGTGTGCACGCTGAACCTCCGGCAGGCGAACCACGCGCTCAAGGGCGACCCCGCGGTGCTCGCGCGCGTCAACGCGAACCTCGAGTCGGTCGGCGCTCCCGTCTACTCGGGCGGGGTCGAGGTCATGCACTTCCTCTGGCTCGTCGCGGCGGGCGAGGGCTATGAGCTCCTGCAGACGGCCGCCCACAAGGGCCTCAAGGGGCTGAAGGTGGCGCCGTTCTACGGGTGCCAGATCCTGCGCCCGTCGAAGATCCTCGGCTTCGACGACCCCGACAAGCCGGAGTCGCTCGAGCGGATCATCGCCGCGTGCGGAGGGGAGGCGATCGACTACCCGGCGAAGATCAAGTGCTGCGGCTTCCCGATCATCCAGGCGCGCGAGGACGTCGCCCTCGCCGAGCTCATCCAGCCGATCGAGCAGGCGAAGGAGGCCGGCGCCGACGCGATGGTCACGCCGTGCCCGCTCTGCCACCTCTCGCTCGACGCCTGGCAGTCCAAGCTGAAGGCCGAGACGGGGCGGGACTTCCAGATGCCGATCCTGCACCTCTCGCAGCTCATCGGCGTCGCGGCGGGCCTCGAGGAGTCGGAGCTCAAGTTCAAGCGCCACGTCGTCTCGGTCGCCCCCGTGACCGAGAAGCTCGCGATCTGAGGGGCCCGGGTCGGGGAGCCCGCGCCGCGGCGTGGTCGCCTCAAGTTACAACTTGTCACTTGTGACG
>CAZODN010000002.1:5626-50398 GCA_964578545.1 uncultured Gaiellales bacterium | reverse complement strand
GCGAGCAGCACATCCGCCGCGAGAAGGCGACGTCGAACATCACGACGAACCAGACGCTCCTCGCGCTCGCCGGGCTGGCGACGCTCTCGTGGCTCGGGCCGCAGGGCTTGCGCGACGTCGGAGAGGCTTGCCTGGCGCTGCAGGCCTACGCGCGCGAGCGGGTCCCGCTCGAGCCGGCGTTCCCGGCGCACTCATTCAAGGAGGTCGCGTTCCGCACGCCGATCCCCGCGCGCGAGGTGATCCGCCGCGCCCGCGAGCACGGCGTGCACCCCGGGTACGCGCTCGGCCGCGACTACGAGGGGATGGAGGACGTCCTGCTCGTCGCCGTGACCGAGAAGCGGACCGCCGAGGACGTCGATCGCCTCGCCGCCGTCCTCGAGGAGGTGTGCCGCTAGTGGCCGTCCCGGGATTCCAGGAGTTCATGCTCCCTCTGCTGCGCCTTGGAGCGAACGGGGAGCCGTTCACGCAGAAGGAAGCCGTCGCGACGATCTCCGACGAGATGGGGCTGAGCGAGGCCGATCGAAGCGAGTTGCTGGCCAGCGGCCAGACCCGGGTCTTCAATCGCGTCGCATGGGCTCGCACCTACCTGAAGGCTGCGGGACTCCTCAGTAGTCCTTCACGAGGTGTCTCCGTGATCACGGATCGCGGTCTTGCCGTGCTGGCAGAGGAGCCCGCTCGGATCGACGTCAAGTTCCTCGAGAGGTTTCCGGAGTTTGTCGAGTTTCGGACTCCCAAACCGAAGCCCGGGGACGTGCTCGACGACGACGAGCTGGCCGGCACGCCGGAAGAGGCCTTCGAGTCCAGCTATCAGGCATTCCGTGACTCACTCGCGGCGCAGGTGCTCGATCGCGTGAGGACGGTCAGCCCAGCGTTCTTCGAGCGGCTTGTCGTCGATCTGCTCGTGCGGATGGGGTATGGGGGGTCGCGGCAGGATGCAGGTCAATCGATCGGCCAGAGTGGTGATGGAGGAATCGATGGGATCATCAAAGAGGACAAGCTCGGGCTGGACACCGTGTGCGTGCAGGCGAAGCGATGGCAGGCTCCGGTTGGTCGACCTGTCGTTCAGGCGTTCGCGGGCAGTCTCGAAGGTCGGCGAGCACGGAAGGGAGTTCTCCTGACCACTTCGACGTTCACGAAGGACGCGGAAGAATACGTTCACGCGATCGAGAAGCGAATCGTCCTGATAGACGGGCAGGCGTTGTCCCGCCTGATGATCGACCACGGCGTCGGCGTCGAGGAGATCGCGACGTACAGGCTCTGTCGTGTCGACGAGGAGTACTTCGACGAAGACATCGGCACACCCGCGCAGGTGCCCCTTGAAGACGGCGATGACTGAGCCGGGCCGCGCCTGGAGGGAGGTGCCGCTCATCTTCGAGCGCTCCCGCCAGGGACGCCGGGCCGGACGGCCACCGAAGCCAGGCCTGCCCGTCCCCGAGGTGCCCGCGGCGCTTGCGAGGACACGCCCGCCGCGGCTGCCCGAGCTCGCGGAGCCCGAGATCGTTCGCCACTTCACCGCGCTCGCGGACCGCACCTTCGGCGTGGACACCGGCTTCTACCCCCTCGGCTCCTGCACGATGAAGCACAACCCGCGCGTCAACGAGCGCCTCGTCGGGCTCCCCGGCTTCCGCGACCTCCACCCGCACCAGGAGGAGGAGGCGGCGCAGGGAGCGCTCGAGCTCATGTACCGCCTGCAGGAGATGCTCGCCGAGATCGCGGGCCTCCCCGGGGTGACGCTGCAACCGGCCGCGGGATCCCAGGGTGAGCTCACGGGCCTCATGCTCATGCGGGCGTACTTCGCGGATCGCGGCGAGGAGCGCGACACGATCATCACCGCCGACACCGCGCACGGGACGAACCCGGCGAGCGTGACGATGGCGGGGTACCGGCTCGAGAAGGTCGAGACCGACGCCCGCGGGAACCTCGACCTCGACGACCTCCGCGGGAAGGTGAGCGAGCGGACCGCGGGCCTCATGCTCACCAACCCCTCGACCCTCGGGCTCTTCGACGAGGGCATCGAGGAGGTCGCGCGGATCTTCCACGACGCAGGGGCGCTCCTCTACTACGACGGCGCGAACCTCAACGCGGTCGTCGGGATCTCGCGCCCGGGCGACATGGGCTTCGACATCGTCCACTACAACCTGCACAAGACGTTCTCGCAGCCGCACGGCGGAGGCGGCCCGGGGGCGGGCCCGGTCGCCGTCCGGGAGAGCATCGAGCCGTTCCTGCCGGCGCCGGTCGTCGTGCGCGACGGGGATGTGTACCGGCTCGACCACGACCGTCCGAAGTCGATCGGGCGGGTACGCGGCTTCGCCGGTCCGTTCGGCGTCTTCGTCCGCGCGTACGCGTTCATGCGCTCCTACGGCCCCGGCCTCCGGGAGATGTCCGAGGCGTCGGTCCTGAACGCGAACTACCTGCTCGCGAGGCTCCGGGACGTCTACGAGCTCCCGTACGACCGGCACTGCATGCACGAGTTCGTGCTCTCCGCCCGCACCCTGAAGCGCGAGCATGGGATCACCGCGCTCGACGTCGCGAAGCGGCTCATGGACTACGGGATCCACCCGCCCACCGTCTACTTCCCGCTCGTCGTGCCCGAGGCGCTGATGATCGAGCCGACGGAGACCGAGCCGAAGGAGCGCCTCGACGAGTTCGTCCACGCGATGCGGGAGATCGCGCGCGAGGCGGCGGAGTCGCCGGACGTCCTCAAGGAGGCGCCGCACGGGCGGCCCGTGCGCCGGCTCGACGAGGTGCGGGCGGCGAAGGAGCCTGTCCTGCGCTACGCGTTCGACGACGCGCCCGCGCTCGTCGACTAGCTGCCCGAGGCCGGCTCCCAGAGCTCGAAGCGGTTCCCCTCCGGGTCGACGGCCCAGCCGAAACGGCCGATTCCCGGGAGGTCGTGGACGTCCTCGTCCACGGGCACGCCCGCCGCGCGCAGCTGGTCGAGCATCGCGTCGAGGTCGCGCACGACGAAGTTCACCATCGCCTGCTTCCCGGCCGGCCAGTAGTCGGTGCCCTCGGGGAACGCTGACCACACGTGCGCGTCACGGCTCGCGGTGAAGACCGCGTACGCCTGACCCGGCTCGCGCGGGAGGCCGAGATGGTGCTCGTACCACGCGGCGAGCGCCTCGGGGTCTCGCGCGCGGAGGAACACGCCGCCGATCCCCTGCGCCCGCTCGCGCCCGGCCGTGTCGTCGGAGGCCATGCCGGAGCCTGACACAATCGGGGGCGTGAGCGTCGAGCCTCGCCTCTCCCGGCCCCGCTTCCCGCCGGGCTACGGGATCTCCGAGACCCCCGACGGGATGCTCTCGTGGACGTGGGCGGAGGAGCGGCTCGCGAGCTCGCGTGGATACTGGGTCGTGTCGACGGGCTCCGGCGGCGCTCCCCACGCAGCGCCGGTCTGGGGTCTCTGGGCGGACGGAGCGGTCGTCTTCAGCACCTCGCCGGAGTCGCGGAAAGGACGCAACCTCGAGCGCGACCCGCGTGCCGTGATCCACCTGGAGAGCACCGACGAGGTCGTGATCCTCGAGGGCGAGGTCGTGCGGATCACGCTCGACGACGCGCTCGCCGACGCGTACGAGGCGAAGTACGCGTTCCGCCCGGAGCCCGGGGCGGACGGGCTCTGGTACCGGCTCGTGCCCCGACGTGGGTACGCGTGGCTCGAGGAGGGCTACCCGCGCACGGCGACGCGGTTCGACTTCGGCCGACGCAGCGCGGCCGCGAGCTGACCGCACGCGGCCTCGATGTCCCGGCCGCGCGTGAGCCGCACCGTCGCCGGGATGCGCGCCCGCTCGAGCACGGCCTTGAAGCGCTCGATCGCCTCGCGCGACGAGCCTTCGTAGCGACCCGTCGGGTTGTACGGGATGAGGTTGACCTTGAAGGAGCGCCCGTCGAGCAGGGCTGCGAGCGCCCGCGCGTCGGCCGGCGAGTCGTTGACGCCCGCGAGCATGACGACCTCGACGAACACCTTCCGATGGCGCAGCGCCACGTAGCGGCGGCACTCGGCGAGGACGTCGGCGAGCGGGTAGCGGTCGTTCACCGGCATCAGCTCCGAGCGCTTCGCCGGGTCGGCGGCGTGCAGCGAGAGCGCGAGGCGGATCGGCTCCTCGACCTCGTCCACGAACCTGCGGAGGCCGGGAAGCCAGCCCACCGTGGAGATCGTCGTGCGACGGTGCGTGATCCCGAGGTCGGGGAGGCGGCGCGCGGAGGCGAGCACCTCGTCGACGTTCAGGAACGGCTCGCCCATTCCCATGTACACGGCGTGGTCGATCCGCTCCACGCGGCGGAAGTGGAGCGCCTGGTCGACGATCTCCGACGCGGTCAGGTTCCGGCCGAAGCGCATCTGGCCCGTGGCGCAGAACGTGCAGGTGAGCGGGCAGCCGGACTGTGACGAGAGACAGACGGAGCGGCGCCCGTCGCGGTAGCGCATGAGGACCGCCTCGACCGGGTGGCCGTCCGAGGTGCGGAAGAGCGCCTTCACCGTGCCGTCGCGCGAGCGGCGCTCCGTGACCACCTCGAGCGTCGAGAAGGGCACTCGCTCCGCGAGCGCTGCGCGCAGCCCCTTCGGGAGCGTCGTCATCTCCTCGTACGACGCCGCGCCCCGCGCGACCCACTCCCAGACCTGCCGGGCGCGGTATGCGGGCTCGCCGCGGTCGGCGAGCACCTGGTCGAGGAGTGCGAGGTCCATGACCTGACGGTACCGTGCCCGCCGTGATCGACCTCCGCTCCGACACCGTCACGCAGCCGACCGAGGGCATGCGGCGGGCCATCGCCGAGGCGGTGGTCGGGGACGAGCAGAAGCGCGAGGACCCGACGGTCACCGTGCTCCAGGAACGGGTCGCAGCGCTGGTCGGCCAGGAGGCCGCGCTCTTCCTCCCGACCGCCACGATGGCGAACCAGATCGCGCTCAAGCTGCACGGCCGGCCGGGGGACGTGCTCGTCGCGCAGGAGCACTCGCACGTGCTCGTCTACGAGTACGGCGGCGTCGCCGCGCACGCCGGCCTCGTCACGGTCGGGCTCCCCGGCCCGTCCGGGCGCGTGACGCCGGAGCAGGTGCGCGCGGCCGCGGCGCCCAGCGCGAAGTCCGCCGACCAGCGCGTGACGGTGCTCTCGCTCGAGACGACGCACAACAACGCGGGCGGCCGGGTGTGGCCGCTGGACGAGCTCCGCGAAGTCGCGACGACGGCTCGTGACCTGGGGCTCGCGGTGCACCTCGACGGGGCGCGCCTCCTCAACGCCTCGACCGCGCTCGAGGTCGAGCCGGCGACGATCGGCTCGCTCGCGGACACCGTGACGCTCTGTCTCTCGAAGGGGCTCGGGTGCCCGCTCGGCGCGCTGCTCGCGGGCTCGCGGGAGCTCGTCGACCGCGCGTGGAGGGAGAAGCACCTCTTCGGCGGGGCGATGCGCCAGGCCGGCATCGTCGCGGCGGCGGGCGTCTACGCGCTCGACCACCACGTCGAGCGCCTCGCGGACGACCACGTCCGGGCGCGCCGCCTCGCCGAGGCGCTCGCGGCCGCCGGAATGCCGGTCGACCTCGAGCGGGTCGAGACGAACTTCGTGCAGATCGACCTCGCGCCGCTCGGCCTCGACCGCGCCGAGGCGCTCGCGCGGCTCGCGGACGCGGGCGTCGGGCTCTCCTCGACGATCCACCCGACGGTGATCCGCGCGGTGACGCACCTGGAGATCGACGACGAGGACGTCGCTCGTGCGGCGGAGCTGATCCCGTCCGCGCTCCTCGGCTAACGGTCGCCGGCGAGGAAGAACGCCACGACCACGACCGCGTAGCCGGCGAGGAGGAGTGATCCTCGGAGCCGGCTCGAGTGGCCGCTGTAGAGGAGGGCCGCTGCGTAGAAGACCGAGCCGCCGAGGGCGGCGAGCTCGACGGGACGGAAGCTGAGCGCGAGGGGCTCGATCAGCCACGAGAGCAGCGCGACCGCCGGGATGAGGAACACCGCGACCTGCGCAGCCGAGGACAGGGCGATCTCCCCAGCGAGCGCGATCTTCCCTCGGAACGCGACAATGACCGCGCCGCCGTGCTCGGCAGCGTTCCCGACGATCGCGACGATCACGGCGGCGACGAAGAACTGGCTGAGCCCCGCGTTCTCCGCGAAGACCTCGAGCGAGCCGACGAGGATCTCCGCCACGAGCGCCGTCGCGACCGTCGCGACCGCGAGGGCGACGAGCGCCCTGCGGAGCGACCAGCCCTCGATCTCCTCGTCGGAGGACACGTGGAGCGCATGGTGCCGGCGCAGGGAGAACGTCGTCGCGGCGACGTAGACGACGAGCAGCACAACGGAGACGGCCGCGGAGACGACGGCGAGCGACTCGCGGTCGGGGTCGCCCTCCCAGCCCGGCACCGACGGGACGAGGAAGAGCGCCGTCGCGAAGAGGACGAGTGCGAACGCGAGGAAGCTCGAGAAGCGATCGAGTCGTCCCCGGCCGCCGGCGACGAGCGAGGCGCCGAGAACGAGGAGCACGTTCGAGACGACGCTGCCCGAGAGCGATCCGCGGACGACGTCCGTGAGTCCTTCGCTCACGGCGATCAGCGCGATGATGAGCTCGGGCGCGTTCCCGAACGTCGCGTTCAGAAAGCCGCCGATGCCGGGCCCCGTGTGCTCGGCAGCGTGCTCGGTCGCCTCGCCGATGAGCCACGCGAGGGGGACGAGCGCGAGCGCCGAGAGGACGAACGCGGTCGTCTCGGAGAGATCTGCGAGGGAGTGGAGCGCGATCGTCAGCGGCGCGAGCGCGAGGGACGCGTAGACGGCTCTCCTCACCACGGCCGCCCGAGCCTAGCCGCTCCCGGCGACGAGCCGATCGCCGACCGGAGCGGCCTCCCGGCGCCTGCCTGAAGACGACCGATTTGTCAAGTCTTGCGGCGAGGGGTCGAGGAGGCACACAATCGGGTCGTGCACGAGACTGCGGCAGAGGCGACGCTCCCGCTCCGTATTCAGGACGAGGTCGCCTGCCGCCATTGCGGCGTCCACTGCGAGAAGGTGGTGTACCCGGCCGCGTGCGTGCGGGCCGCCTGCCCGTTCGTGTACGCGTACGAGGCGTGGGGGCACACGTACGTGGGCTGCCTCCAGAAGGTCTTCGACGTCGAGATCGACCTCGACCTCCTCGAGGCCGCGGAGGCGGGCCGGGGCGGGTTCGGGGCCGTGCGGGCGAGGCGGGCTCCGCTCCCGATGTGCGACGTCGAGGTCGTCGAGACGTACGCGCACCGCGCCGACGAGCTCGGGTGCCGCAACCCCGAGTTCCACGAGCTGCCGCGCGAGCGCGCGACGTTCCGCATCTTCTCCACGCTCGACTGATCGCGGAGAAGCGGTCAGCCTCGGCGCGCAGCCCAGCGGCGCGCGCCCCGCTGCCTGAGCGCGCGCATCCGGTCGAGGTCCTCGGTGTCGCGGCCGCGGTCCTCCCAGGTCTCGGTGATGGCAGGCAGGCCCCGGAAGGCGGGGTGGCCGAGGAAGGTCGCGAGCCCGTCGCCGATGAGGCCGTGGCCGACGCGGTCGTGGCGGTCCCGGTTCGAGCCGAGCGCGGTCTGCGAGTCGTTGACGTGGAGGACGCGGACGCGGTCGAGCCCGATGCGGGCGTCGAGGTCGCGCAGGGCGGCGTCGAGCGCCACAGGGTCGGACACGTCGACGCCCGAAGCCCACCAGTGGCACGAGTCGAGGCAGATGCCGAGCCGCGGATGCCGGTCGACGGCGTCGACGAGGGCGGCGAGCTCGCCGGTCGAGCGCCCGATCGTCCCGCCGGCCCCGGCCGTGTTCTCCATGCACAGCCAGAGAGCGTCGGTCGTGCGCTCGAGCAGCTCGCGGAGCATCGGCGCGATGGTCTCGACCGCCTCGTCGAAGCCGTACCCGAGGTGCGACCCGACGTGGAAGACGACGGCCTCGGCGCCGATCGCGTCGGCCGTCTCCAGCGTCGAGCCGAGCGCCGCGAGCGAGTTCGCGCGGACGGCCTCGTTGCGGCTCGCGAGGTTCACGAGGTAGAGCGCGTGGCACGTGACCGACCGCACGCGCGCCTCGCGGCGACGCTCCCGGAAGCGGATGACCTCCTCAGGCGAGTGCGCCGTTGGCCTCCACATCCGCGGGCTCTGCGTGAAGACCTGGACGGCGTCCCCGCCGATCTCCTCGATGCGATCGATCGACTTCGAGATGCCTCCCGCCGAGGAGACGTGAGCGCCGAAGAGCATGCGACTACGCTACTTCGCGCATGTCCGTCCGCGTTCGCATGGCGCCGTCGCCGACCGGGCTCCTCCACATCGGGGGCGTCCGCACCTTCCTCTTCAACTGGCTCTTCGCGCGTGGGCGTGGCGGCGAGTGCCTGCTCCGGATCGAGAACACGGACACGAGCAGGGAGGTCGAGGAGTCGGTCGCGCAGATCGAGCGCTCGCTTCGCTGGCTCGGGATCGACTGGGACGGCGAGACGACGTTCCAGCTCGACCGCATGGAGCGCGCGGGCGAGGAGGCGCGCAGGCTCGTCGCGGAGGGGAGCGCCTACGAGGACGAGGGCGCGATCCGGATCCGCATGCCGGACGACGGCGCGACGGGCTGGGACGACGCGATCAAGGGCCGGATCGAGGTGCCGAACGCCGAGCTCGAGGATCTCGTCCTCGTGCGTTCGGACGGTCGGCCGACGTACAACTTCGCGTCGCCGCTCGAGGACTGGCTGGACGGGATCACGCACGTCATCCGCGGCGACGACCACGTCTCGAACACGCCGAAGCAGATCAACGTCCTCCGGGCGCTCGGCGCGGAGCCGCCTGTCTACGCGCACGTCCCGAACGTGTTCGGGGCTGACGGCCGGAAGCTCTCGAAGCGGCACGGCGCGGTGTCGGTGGACGAGTTCCGCGAGGCGGGGTACCTGCCCGAGGCGCTCATGAACTTCCTCGCGCTGCTCGGCTGGGCCCCCGACGGCGAGACGACGATCATGTCGCGCGACGAGCTCGTCGAGCGCTTCACGCTCGAGCGCGTCGGCTCGAGCCCAGCGACGTTCGACTACGCGAAGCTCGACTGGATGAACGGCGTGTACCTGCGGGCGCTGCCGGCCGACGAGTACGCCGATCGCCTCGTCTCGTTCCTGCGCGAGCGGGGCTTCGACTGGCCCGAGGAGCGCGTGCGGGCGGCCGCCCCGCTCGTGCAGGAGAAGATCGCGCGGCTCGGCGAGTTCCCCGGCTTCGCCGGCTTCCTCTTCCACGACGTCGAGCCCGACCCGTCCCTCCTCGACGCGCGCATCCTCGGCGAGGCCGAACGGGCGCTCGCGGCCGTCGAGCCGTGGGAGGCCGAACGGATCGAGGAGGCGCTCAAGCGGCTCTGTGACCACCTCGGCGAGAAGCCGCGCACCGTCTACCTCCCGATTCGCGTCGCCGTCACGGGCTCGCGCGTCTCCCCGGGGCTGTACGAGAGCCTCGAGCTGCTCGGGAAGGACGTCGCGCTCGCGCGTCTCCGCGCGGCGTCGGCGGTGGCCGGGTGAGCCGGCTCGGGGAGCTCGCCGGCGTCGAGCTCGGCCCGACCGAGTGGATCGACGTGACGCAGGAGCGGATCGACGCGTTCGCACACGCGACGGACGACCCGCAGTGGATCCACACGGATCCCGCGCGCGCGGCCGAAGGCCCGTTCGGCACGACGATCGCGCACGGGTTCCTGACCCTGTCCCTCTGCGTCCCGATGCTCTACGAGGTGCTCCCGCCGGGAGAGCAGACGGTCGTCAACTACGGGGTGAATCGGGTGCGGTTCCCGGCGCCCGTTCCCTCCGGCTCGCGCGTCCGCGGGAGGTTTCTCGTGCGGGAGATCGAAGAGACGGCGCACGGTGAGCGCATCACGATCGACGCGACGGTGGAGTGCGACGCGACGGAGAGGCCGGTCTGCGTCGCCGAGCTCGTCACGCTTGCAATCTCCTAACACGTTCTCTCGAGTCCCGTCGAGAGCCTCTGCTACCGTGGCCCGCCGGTGGGACTGAAGCGCCGCCTCCTCCTCTCTCTTCTGCTCGCGTTCGCCGGGTCACTCCTGCTCGTCCCTGGTGCGGGCGCGGGCAACTTCGACGAGTCCCGTATGGGCTGCACGGGCGAGAGCCCGGCGACCTGCCCGGCGGGGACGACCGGCACCGCGTACTCACTGCCGATCGAGCTCGGGGGTGACGAGGACGAGGCCTGCGCGGTGTTCTCGGTGAGCTCGGGGAGCCTTCCACCTGGACTCAGCCTCACGAGGAACGTCGTCAACGAGACGGGCTACGGGCTCATCAGCGGCACTCCGACGCAGGAGGGAACGTACGACTTCTTCCTCACCGTCAAGTACGACCGCGAGCTGGCGTGTCCGTTCAAGAACCCGTCGGACGACTCGTTCCGGATCACGATCAACCCAGGCCTTCCCAAGCTCACGATCGGGCCCGAGGCGACCACACCGGGAACGGTCGGCGCGGCGTACTCGCTGCAGATGACCGCGACGGTCGAGGGGCCGAAGACGTGGTCGATCAACTCCGGAGCACTTCCGCCCGGCCTCACGCTCGACGCCTCGACCGGGCTGATCTCGGGGACTCCGATTGCAGCGGGCAGCTTCACGTTCGAAGTGCTCGCGAAGATGGCCTCCGACTCGCGGTCCGACACGAAGGTGCTCGGCATCGTCGTGCGCGACCGACTCGTCGTGACCGGCTCCGACCCCTTCACGCAAGGGGGCCGGGCGCCCGCGGAGGTGAGCCAGCTGTTCGAGGCGCTGCTCACCGCCACGGGAGGCGACGGAACCTACGCCTGGTCGCTGGCGAACGGCGCGCTCCCGCCGGGGCTCTCCTTTGCGAACGGGGTGATCAGCGGGAAGCCGACGACGCCCGGTGACTACCGCTTCACGGTCTCGGTCACCGATGCCGAGGGCCGCGTTGCGAGCTACCCGGCGCGGATCCTCGTCGCGGCCAAGGTCGCTATCTCGACGCTCGCTCTCAAGCCCGGAAGAGTGGGACGGCTCTACACGGCGAAGCTGGCGACGGCAGGTGGGGTTCGGCCCGTGACCTGGAAGCTGAAGCGCACGAAACTCCCCCGCGGGATCCTCTTCGACCGGACGACGGGACGGCTGCTCGGGGTTCCTTCCAAGGCCGGCGTCTACCGCCTCACCTTCGTGACGACGGATGCGCTCGGCGTCAGCGCGACGAAGACGCTGCGCCTCGTCGTCGCTCCGTAGTTCCCCTGTTGCCGCCCGCGCCGGCGCGGCGCGATACTGGGCTTGAAAGGGAGACGAGATGTCAGGTCGTACCGATGGAAGCGCCCCGGCCGGCGTGCTCCTCGTCTCCGCCGACCGAGCGCGGATCGCGGAGTGGAGCCCGAGGCGGGTGGAGGAGCTCGAGTCGCTCGAGCTGGAACTGACGGACGCGGCGGACCACGAGCTCGTCGGTCCCTCGTACTCGCACCCGCGAGGCTCGGCCGAGAAGGCGACCGCGATGCGTACGAGCGCGCAGCGCGACCTGTGGGAACGGCGCCTCGAGGAGCACCGCGAGCGGTTCGCGCGCTCGGCCGGCGCGAGAGCGGCGGCGGAGGCGAGGCGCAGGAGCTGGGACCTCGTGCTCGTGCACGGCGACCCGCGGCGCACGGGGCCCGCCGTCGAGGAGCTCGGCCGCGGCGGGGTGACCGCGGTCCGGAGCGACCTCGTGCTCGACTGGCTGCGCCCGGCCGCGCTCGCCGAGCGCCTCGCCCCCGAGGTCGAGGCCGCGCGTGCGGACCTCGACCGGGAGCGAAACCGCCGTTAGCGCGTCATCCGGAGCGCGACGTCGTACCTCGCCACGGACGAGCGCCGCCCGGGCGTGTCGCTCGCGGGCATCGCGTTCATGATCGCGTCGCCGCGGCGGTACGCGTCGTCGTCCTCGAAGAAGAGGATCGCGAGCGACCGCTCGCTCTCGGCGTCGTGCAGGATCAGGACCTCGGTCACGTCGAGGCCCTCGGGCTGCTCGCCCTCCTCGATCTCGCGGCGGAGCTCCTCGATCCGCTCCGCGGTGACGCCGTCGAACGAGACCACTCGTGCAATTGCCATCCGAACCTCCCGGGTCGTGGTGGCGGGACGATACGTGGCCGCGCACCGACCCGCCGTCCGCCTGTTACCGTCACGCCCGTGTTCGACGAGGGGTTCTTCTCGAAGGAGTTCGTGAAGCGGGCGCGCGAGTTCAGCCGCGAGCGAGGCGGCCTCGGCCTGCGGGTGGAGCTCGCCACCAGCGCCGGCGAGCGGCTCGACGTCCTCGAGATCAGGCCGGGAGGTGACGGCGTCCGCCTCGTCACGCGGGACGAGCGTCTCGTCTTTCTCCCGTACGACCAGATCGTCCACGTCGACGTCTCGCTCCTGCTCGACCATCGCGTCGAGTCGTTCGAGCTCCCGGCGGACTAGCGCGCGCGAGGAGAGCCCGACCGCGCGTACCCTTCACGCGGCATGCTCGCGCTCAGGATCGTCGCGACGCTCTCGATCGCCCTCGGGACGGCGATCGTCGGCTTCAACCCGAACCGCTGGGACATGGTCGTGCTCGACCTGCCGCGCGGCAGTCACGGCATCCACCTCCACGACCTCGCCGGGCTCGCGTTCGTCGCCACGGGCGTCCTGCTCTTCTGGCTCGGCGCGGGCGCGGCGCGCGAGTAGGCCCACGTCCGCGCGCGTCGCCGCGTGAGACGGAGGCTTCGAGAGAGGCCCATACGGGATTCGAACCCGTGCCGCCGCCGTGAGAGGGCGGTGTCCTAGGCCGCTAGACGAATGGGCCGTAGCGGGTGCGAAGCGTAGCGAATCCCGGCCTAAGCTAGAGCGGTGTCCGAGCCCCGGTTCGTACCGCTCGCGTTCGAGCGGATTCCCGAGCGAGAGCAGCTCGCGCGCTCACGTGCGTTCCTCGCCGACCTGCGGCGCAGACGGACCGTGCGCTCGTTCTCCCGAGAGCCCGTGCCCTACGAGCTCGTCGAGAACGCGGTCGCGACCGCTGCGACGGCGCCGTCGGGCGCGCACCAGCAGCCCTGGACGTTCGTGGTCGTCTCCGACCCCGAGGTCAAGCGTCGGATCAGGCGCGCCGCCGAGGAGGAGGAGCGGCGGAGCTACGCGGGCCGCATGCCCGACGAGTGGCTCGAGGCGCTCCGGCCGCTCGGCACCGACTGGCGGAAGCCGCACATCGAGGACGCCCCGTACGTCGTCGTCGTCTTCGAGCAGGCGTACGGCCTTCGGCCCGATGGCTCGAAGGTCAAGCACTACTACGTGAAGGAGTCGGTCGGGATCGCGGTCGGGCTCATGCTCGCGAGCCTGCACCGCGCCGGGCTCGCGACGCTCACGCACACGCCGAGCCCGATGGGGTTCCTGCGCGAGATCCTGGGGCGCCCGGAGAACGAGCGGCCGTACGTGCTCGTCCCGGTCGGATACCCGGCCGAGGGCTGCGAGGTCCCCGACCTCGAGCGGAAGCCCCTCGACGAGGTCCTGATCCGGCGCTGAGGGCTACTGCGGCGAGGCGTCGGGCTCGCGCGTGTCGAGGCGCTTCTCGAAGTCCTGACGGATGCTCTCGCCGCTCGCGAGCACGGTGTCGAACCGCGCGCGGCGCGGAGGGAGCTTCACGAGCTGCACGTCACGCGTGCGGTCGCCGTGGCAGCGCGCATACGCGGCCGCCTCATCGAGGGGCCGGAGGCGTTCCCGCTTCCGCTGTCCCCACACGTCCTTCGGACCCCTACCAGAACGAGGGCGCGAAGGAAACCTGCTCCCGGGGGAGCGGGCCGCACTTTGCGACGAAAAGATCGAGCGTCAGGACGCGGCCCAGCGGCAACCCCACGGGCTCCAGTCCCGTCCGGAGACGACGAAGTACCTGTGTGCCGCAACCGCCTGCGCGTGGGCGGTCGCCCCGTGGCCGAAGATGCGCCGCTCGGACGAGCCCATCTGGAAGATGCCGAGGTACTGCCCGTTCCTCGCGGTCGTGTCGAGCCTCGACTCACACCAGGCGACGTTCACGGCCTCCGCGCAGTAGCGGCCGAAGACCACGCAGATCGCCTGCCTCGGAGGCATCGCGGCGAGCCGACGCGCATCGCGGCGGGTGATCGCCTTCCGGATTCGCTCGATCGAGCGCTCCGCCTTGGCGAGACGCTGCCTGGCGTTGCGAAGATTCGCCCTCGACTCGGAGCGGTTCTCGCCCCTGGACAGGAGCTGGCGGTGGTTCTCGTAGAACCGGATGGTTCCGCGGTACTTGCGTGCGTTCGTCCGGCTGCGCTCGAGCTGCTGCTCGAGGGTAAGCGCCTTCCGTTCCTTGCTCGCGACAGCGGCCGTGGGCTTGGCCGCGCTCGTCGCTTCCGCCTTCGTCGCTGCCGCAGCGACCTGACTCACGAGTGCACATGCGAACAGGCCAACGAGTAGGGCTCTCAAACGGTTACCTCCTGGTCGGGGACAGGGGCGCGGCCGCTCACGGCAGCCGCTCGTGTCGCTCGATCGCGGGAGGGTACCCGAACCGACACAAGGTCGGTGCCGAATGCTTACAAAGAGCTTAGAAAGCCTGTCACGACCGTAATCACCCGAGACAACCGTCCCGAGCCCCGTTCGAGAGGCTGCGGGGCAGGGATTCGAACCCCAACTTCCCGGTCCAGAGCCGGGCGTCCTGCCGTTAGACGACCCCGCAACGGCGGATCGGAGTGTAGCCGCTCGAGGGCGTGGGGCTCACGAAGGGCCGGGCTCGATGCGGTACACGGGAACGAGCCGCTTCTCCGCCTCGGTGTCGATCCGGGCCACGACCTCGACGTAGGGCTCGAGCCCCGAGCCGCGCAGCTTCGCCTTCAGGAGCCCGTCGACCTGGTAGATGCCGGACGAGTTGTTCATGACGATCTCGACCATGACGGGACGCTCCTGCCCGTCCTGGATCCGGACCTCGTCGATCGCGGCGGCCGAGAGGGAGTGGATCGAGACCGAGCCGCGCTCGAAGGGGATGCGGGAGCGTCCCTTCGCCATGTCGAGCGCGTCGGCGACGCGGAGGATCCCGGCCTCGAGCGACAGCGGCTCCCCGTCGGCGCGATGGCTCGTGATCGCCTGGAGCGCCTCGGAGACGATCACCGTACGGTCGGGCTCCTCGTAGACGCCCTCGAGGAGCTCGCGCATCTTCGGCTCGGCGAGGAAGAGGCTCCAGTCCTCGTGGTCGCGCCGGTGGATCGACATGCCCACGTCGTGGAGGAGCGCCGCGAGCACCACGACGACCTCCGAGTCGTCGGGCGTCAGCCCGTAGTCGCGGGCGACCGACGGCTCGACACCGTGCTTCACGAGCAGGCGGGTCAGCTTGAGAGCGATGTTCGTGACGATCTGGACGTGCACCCAGGAGTGGTCGTTGATCTCGAGGCGCACCACCGCGTTCACGTTCGTGACGTGCCACCACGCCTTGACCTGGGGATCGGCGTTGACCCGGTCGATCAGCTTGCGCAGGCGCCGGTTCCCGCGCGCGGGAACCCTGATCGTCATCGCCGCGACCGCCTCGGCGGGCGTCAGCCGGACGTCCGCCGGCGCTGCCGGCTCGGGGATCTCGATCTCGTCCGGATCGGTCTCCGGCGCCATGACGAGAGCTTATGGCCTCCGTGCCCGGCCCGACGTCACGCGACGTCGACGGCCCAGTCGCCGTAGAGGCTGGTGTACGCGCCGCCGCGAGCGATGAGCTCGTCGTGCGTGCCCGCCTCGACGACGCGACCGTGGTCGAGGACGACGATGAGGTCGGCTCCGCGGATCGTCGAGAGCCTGTGCGCGATGACGAATGCGGTACGGCCCGCGAGCAGCCGCCGCAGGGCGATCTCGATGCGCCGCTCGGTGCCGATGTCCACGGACGACGTCGCCTCGTCGAGGATGAGGATGCGGGGATCCGCGAGCAGCGCGCGCGCGAAGGCGACGAGCTGCCGCTGCCCGAGCGAGAGCCTGAACCCGCGCTCGCCGACGTGCGTGTCGAGCCCCTCCGGGAGCTCGGCCACGAACGCGTCGGCCCCGACCGCGCGCACGGCGTCCTCGATCTCCGAGCGGCTCGCCGATGGCCGCCCAAAGGCGATGTTGTCGGCGATCGTCCCGCCGAAGAGGAAGCCCTCCTGGGGGACGATCCCGAGCTGGCTCCGCAGCGACGCCTGCGTGACGTCGCGGAGGTCGTGGCCGTCGACCGTGATCCGGCCGTCCCGCGGGTCGTAGAAGCGCGCGAGGAGCTTCGCGATGGTCGACTTGCCAGCCCCCGTGTGCCCCACGAGCGCGACCGTCGTCCCGGGCCGGACGGCGAGGTCGAGGTCGTGGAGGACATCCGGGAGGTCGCCGTACCCGAAGCGGACGTGCTCGAACCGGACTTCGCCCCGGACGCGTGGCAGGTCGCGGGCGTCGGGCCGGTCGACGACGTCGGGCTCCTCCTCCAGGACGCTCGTGATCCGGTCGAGCGCTGCGGTCGCGGAGAGGAACGTGTTGTAGAGCTGCGAGAGCTGCTGAACCGGATCGAAGAAGTTGGAGAGGTAGAGCGTGAACGCGAGCAGCGTTCCGATCGTGAGGCTCCCGTCCACGACGAGCGCCCCGCCGAGGCCGAGGACGATCGCCGTCGCCATCGACGAGAGGACGTCCACGGCGGGGAAGTAGAGCCCGTTCAGCACCACGGTCTCGTAGTTCGACTCGCGGTAGCGCTCGTTGACGCCGCGGAACGCGGTCTGGCTCTGCGGCTCGCGCGTGAACGTCTGGACGACGCGCATCCCCGAGATGTCCTCCGCGAGCGTCGCCGTCACGAGACCGAGGCGCTCGCGGACGCGGCGGTACGCACGGTTCGAGCGGCGGCGGAACCAGGCCGTGACCGCTGCCATCAGGGGGATGACGACGAGCGTCGCGAGCGCGAGCCGCCAGTCGAGGAGGAAGAGGACGACGACTGTCCCGACGAGGAGGAGGGTGTTCTGGACGAGGCTCGCGAGCCCGTCGGTGACGAGGACGTCGAGGGCCTCGACGTCGTTCGTGATCCGGCTGACGATGGCGCCGGTGCGGTTCCGCTCGTAGTAGCCGAGGGAGAGGCGCTGGAGGTGACGGAAGAGCCCGATCCGGAGGTCGGCGAGGGAGCGCTCGCCGACCCACCCCGTGAAGTAGGTCTGGGCGGCGGAGAGGGCGAAGGTCGCGAGGCCCGCGGCGAGGAAGGCCGCGACGACGATGCTCAGCGTGCGAAGGTCGCCGGCGACGATGCCGTCGTCCACGGCGAGCTTCGCGAGGTACGGCGGGAGCAGCGCGACGATCGTGAACGCGACGAGGGTGACGACGGCGAGGATCGCTCGCGACCGGTACGGGCGCGCGAGGCGGAAGAGCACGAGGAGCCGGCGGCGGGTCTGCGCCCACGACCAGTCCTCGACTTTGGCGCCTCGCTGGTCGGTGAGGTGGCTGCCCGCCTGCCAGACCCTCACGCCCGCGCCCCCTCTCGGGGCACCCCGGCCCACCACCCGCTGCCAGCGTAACGCCGAACTGCGTACGCGTGGGACACGGGACCGTGACGAAACCGTTCCAGTTCAGGGGCTCGTGCGCCGTCCGTCGCTCGGCGCCCGCTCATCCCGCCACCACCCCCTGCAGGAGGCCGTGCTCGTGGATCTCGCGGAAGACGGGGCTCTGCTCGAGGAGCTCCGCCTGCGTCCCGCGGGCCGCGATCCGGCCGCCTTCGAGGACGACGACCTCGTCCGCGAGCGAGATCGTCGACAGCCGGTGCGCGATGATGATCGTCGTCCGGTCGCGCATGACCTCGCGGAGCGCAGCCCGGATCTTCGCCTCGGTCGTCGCGTCGACGGACGCGGTCGCGTCGTCGAGGACGAGGATGCGCGGGTCGATGAGCAGCGCCCGCGCGATCGCGATCCGCTGGCGCTGCCCTCCCGACAGCGTAATGCCACGCTCGCCGACGACGGTGTCGTAGCCCTGCGGCAGCTCGAGCACGAACTCGTGGGCCTGCGCCGCGCGCGCCGCCGCCTCGACCGCGTCCTGCGGCGCGTCGGGCATGCCGAGCGCGATGTTGTCGCGAATCGTCGCCGAGAACAGGAACGGGTCCTGGGAGATGACGCCGATCTCGCGTCTCAGCGAGCGCCGCTGCACGTCGCGCACGTCCACGCCGTCCACGAGCACGCGGCCGCGCGAGACGTCGTAGAACCTCGGGACGAGCGCGGCGAGGGTCGTCTTTCCCGACCCCGTGGGCCCGATCAACGCGACCGTGCGGCCCGCCGGGACGTCGAGCGTGACGCCCTGGAGGACGGGTTGTGCCGGGTCGTACCCGAAGGTGACGTCCTCGAAGGAGATGCGGCCCGGCCCGGCGGGCAGGGGGCGGGCGGACGGCGCGTCCGCGACCTCCTCGGGCTCGTCGAGGATCTCGAAGATCCGCTCGCCCGCGGCCACGGCCCGCTGCGCCTGGCCGACCCACATGCCGAGCATGCGCAGCGGCATGACGAGCATCGCGAGCAGGAGGTTGAACGCGAAGAACGCTCCGAGGCTGAGCGAGCCGGAGATCACCATCCGTCCTGCGGCGAGCAGGACGAGCGCCTGCGCGACGAGGGGGAGGAACGTGAGGAGCGGGACGTAGAGCGCCCGCTGGCGGTTCGCGCGGAGGGTCTTCCCGAAGACCGCCTCCGCGGCCGACGCGAAGCTCCGCTCGCGCCGCTCCTCCTGGGAGAACGACTTCACGACGTGCACCCCGACGATCGACTCCTCGGCGACCGTGGCGACCTCCCCGAGCGACTGCTGGACGTCGCGGAGCACGGGGTGTGACACGCGGCTGTAGCGGTAGGCGGTCAGGACGACGGCCGGCGTGATCGCGAGGGCGACGAGCGCGAGCTGCCACGAGTAGACGAAGAGCACGGCCGTCACGACGACGATCGTCACGACGTGCTGGGCGAAGAAGATGAGCCCGTAGCCGAGGAAGAAGCGGACGGACTGGAGGTCGATCGTCGCCCGCGACATGAGCTGGCCCGTCTGGGAGCGGTCGTAGAAGCCGAAGGAGAGGCGCAGCAGGTGCCCGTAGAGCTCGTCCCGGAGGTCGTACTCGACGGCGAGAGCCTGCCTGCCGGAGATCAGGCGCCGGCCGAGCATGAGGAGGCCGCGCAGGAGCCCGAGGCCGATCACTGCCGCGATCTCGAGGACGAGCACGCTCGTGTCGGGGCCGCCCGCGAGCTCGTTGATGACGGCGCCGGTGAGGACCGGGACGAGGATCCCGGCGACCTGGGACGCGATCGCGAGCAGGGACGAGACCACGAGCGACGCCTTGTACGGCCGGAGGAAGCCGAGCAGCCTGGCGAACGTGCGCCAGCCGCTGCGCGGTGCGTCTCGGGGCACGTCGCCGGGCATTCGCCCTAGGGTACGGATCGTGCTCGAGGCCGTGCCCAACGTGTCCGAGGGGCGCGACGCGAAGGTCGTCGCGGCCATCGGGGCGGCCTTCGCGACGGGCGCGGCTCTCCTCGACGTCCACTTGGACGCCGACCACCACCGGAGCGTCTACACCCTCGCCGGGGAGGACGACGCCCTCGTCGACGGGCTCGTGAACGGCGTCGCGGCGGCGGTCGCGCGCATCGACCTGCGCCGGCACGAGGGCGTCCACCCCCGCGTCGGCGCCGCCGACGTCGTGCCGGTCGTCCCGCTGCGCAGGGAGGACATGGCCCTCGCGAAGGACGCCGCGCTCGCCGTCGCCGCGCGGCTCGGGACCGACCTCGGCCTGCCGGTCTTCCTCTACGGGGAGGTCGGCGCGGGTCAGCGCCCGGCGTTCTTCAGGCGCGGAGGGCCCGAGGAGCTCCAGCGCCGGATCGCCGCGGGAGAGCTCGTGCCGGATGCCGGCCCGGCGGAGCTCGACCCGCGGTCCGGCGCCGTCCTCGTCGGCGCCCGAGCGCCTCTCGTGGCGTACAACCTCGTGCTCGACACGGGAGACGTCGAGCTCGCCCGCGCCGTGGCGGGCGCCGTGCGCGAGTCGGGAGGCGGCATGCCGGGCGTCCAGGCGATCGGGCTTCGCCTCGCGAGCAGCGGGCGGGCGCAGGTGAGCATGAACGTGATCGACCTCGAGCGCGCGCCCCTGCACGAGGTGGTCGAGCGCGTGAGCGCCGAGGCCGAGGCACGCGGCGCCAGGATCGCAGCCGGCGAGCTCGTCGGGCTCGTCCCCCGGAGCGTGCTCGCGGCGGCCCGCGCAGCGGGCGTGGAGATCCCCGGCGTCGACGAGACGCGCGTGCTCGAGGCCGCGCTCGCCAATACACTCGGGCCGTGGCCCGGACGATCGTCCTGACCGGGGAAGGTCTCGCCCTCGAGGACGTGTGGGAGGTCGCCGTCGAGGGCGCCGACGCCGAGCTCGGCGCGGACGCCCGCACGGCCATGCGCGCCGCCCGCGAGCTGCTGGAGACCGTCAAGGGCGAGCACACGTACGGCGTCAACACCGGCTTTGGGCGGTTCGTGTCGGCTCACATCCCGGACGAGCTCGCCGAGGAGCTCCAGCTCCGCCTCCTGCGCAGCCACGCGTGTGGGGTCGGGGAGCCCTACCCGGACGAGGTCGTGCGGGCCGCGATGCTCCTGCGCGCGAACGCGCTCGCGAAGGGGTACTCGGGCGCCCGCGTCGAGACCGTCGAGCTCGTGCTCGCGTGCCTGAACCGCGGCGTCCTGCCGGTCGTCCCGGCACGGGGATCGGTCGGTGCGAGCGGCGACCTCGCGCCGCTCGCGCACCTCGCGCTCCCGCTCGTGGGGGAGGGGCGGGCGGTCGTGGACGGGCGCGTGCTGGACGGCGCGGACGCGCTTCGCGCGGTCGGGCTCGAGCCGATCCGGCTCGCGAGCAAGGAGGGGCTCTCGCTCGTCAACGGCACGCAGTTCATGGCCGCGCTGGCCGCGCTCGGCCTCGTCCGGGCGCGGAGGCTGGCCGCGACCGCCGACCTCGCCTGCGCGCTCTCGCTCGAGGCGCTGCAGGGGTCGCGCTCGAGCTTCCTGCCGGCCGTGCACCGCGCGCGCCCGCTCCCGGGGCAGGTCGACTCGGCGGCGAACATGTGGCGGCTCCTCGAGGGCTCGGCGATCATCGAGTCGCACCGCTGGTGTGACAAGGTGCAGGACGCGTACTCGCTGCGCTGCGCGCCACAGGTGCACGGCGCCTGCCGCGACCTCATCGCCTACGCGGAGGCGACGGTGGCGGTCGAGCTGAACGCGGCGACCGACAACCCGCTCGTGCTCGTCGAGGAGGGGGAGGTCGTCTCTGCGGGGAACTTCCACGGCCAGCCGCTCGCCTTCGCCCTCGACGCGCTCGCGCTGGCCGTCGCGGAGCTCGCGAGCATCTCCGAGCGCCGCGTCGAGCGGCTCGTGAACCCGAACCTGTCCGAGGGGCTGCCGCCGTTCCTCGTCGAGGAGGGCGGGCTCAACTCGGGCTTCATGATCCCGCAGTACGTGGCTGCGGCGCTCGTCTCCGAGAACAAGGTCCTCGCGCACCCCGCGAGCGTGGACTCGATCCCGACGAGCGCGGGGCAGGAGGATCACGTCTCGATGGGCAACGCCGCCGGACTGCAGGCGCTGCAGGTGCTCGCGAACGCGGAGCGGGCGCTCGCGATCGAGCTGCTCGCGGGCGCGCAGGCGATCGAGTTCCTCGCCCCGCTCAAGCCGGGCGAGGGCGTGTGCGCGGTGCACGACGTCGTCCGGTCGCTGTCGCCGAGGCTCGAGGCCGACCGCTCCCTCTCCTCGGACATCGAGCGGGTGGCGGCGGCGATCCGCTCCGGCGAGGTCGTGGCGGCCGCCGAGAGCAGGATCGGGGCGCTCGCGTGACCGGGGTCGAGGTCACGAACGCGGCCGTGGAGGCGCTCTGTGGCGACCTGTCGGCGATCCGCGCCCCCCGCGGCACGGCGCTGAACGCGCGGAGCTGGCAGACGGAGGCGCCGCTGCGGATGCTCCTCAACAACCTCGACCCCGAGGTCGCGGAACACCCCGAGCGCCTCGTCGTATACGGGGGCTCCGGCCGCGCCGCCCGGAGCCACGAGGCGCTCCGCGCGATCGTGGCGACGCTGCTTCGGCTCGGCGCCGACGAGACGCTCCTCGTCCAGAGCGGGAAGCCGGTCGGCGTCTTCCGCACGACCGAGTGGTCTCCGCGCGTGCTCATCGCGAACGCGCTCCTCGTGCCCCGGTGGGCGACCTGGGACGAGTTCCGCCGGCTCGAGGCCGAGGGCCTGACGATGTTCGGCCAGATGACCGCCGGGAGCTGGATCTACATCGGCACGCAGGGAATCCTGCAGGGGACGTACCAGACCTTCGCGGCCGCGGGGGAGCGGCACTTCGGCTCGGCAGACCTCGCGGGGCGCACCGTCCTGACCGCCGGGCTGGGCGGAATGGGCGGCGCCCAGCCGCTCGCGGCGACCATGGCCGGGGCCGCGATCCTGTGCGTCGAGGTCGACCCGAGCCGCATCGAGCGGCGGCTGGAGACGCGCTACCTCGACGAGGCGGCCGACTCGCTCGACGACGCGCTCGGGCGCGTCCAGGCGGCCGCCGCGGAGGGGCGCGCGCTCTCCGTCGGGCTCCTCGCGAACGCCGCCGACGTCGTCCCCGAGCTCGCGCGGCGCGGCGAGCAGTTCGACCTCGTCACCGACCAGACCGCGGCGCACGACCCGCTGACGGGCTACGTGCCGCAGGGCCTCGACGTCGGGCAGGCGGCCGCGCTCCGCGAGAGCGACCCCGACGAGTACCTCCGGCGCGCGCGGTCGTCCATCGCCGTCCACGTCGAGGGCCTGCTCCAGCTCGCGCGCGCCGGCTGCCACGTGTTCGACTACGGGAACAACCTGCGCGGCGAGGCGGAGACCGCCGGCGTCGTGGAGGCGTTCTCGTACCCCGGGTTCGTCCCGGCCTACATCCGGCCGCTCTTCTGCCGCGGGATCGGGCCGTTCCGGTGGGCGGCGCTCTCCGGCGACCCGCGCGACATCGCGGCCATCGACGCGCGGCTCGGCGAGCTCTTCCCGGACGACCTCCTCCTCCAGCGCTGGCTCGAGCTCGCGCCCGAGCGCGTCGCGTTCCAGGGGCTTCCGGCCCGGATCTGCTGGCTCGGCTACGGCGACCGGGCGACGGCCGGGCTCGCGATCAACGAGCTCGTGCGGTCGGGGGAGGTGCGGGCGCCCGTCGTGATCGGCCGCGACCACCTCGACTCCGGCTCCGTCGCGTCGCCCTACCGGGAGACGGAGGCGATGCGCGACGGCTCGGACGCGATCGCCGACTGGCCGATCCTGAACGCGCTCCTGAACGTCGCCGCCGGGGCGACGTGGGTGAGCGTCCACCACGGCGGGGGCGTCGGGATCGGGAACTCCATCCACGCGGGGATGGTCGTGCTCGCCGACGGGACGGACGCACAGGCGGAGAAGCTCGAGCGTGTCCTGACGACGGATCCCGGGACCGGCGTGATGCGTCACGCGGACGCGGGGTACGAGGAGGCCCTCGACGCGGCGCGCGAGGGCGGCCTCGACCTCCCGTCCCTCTCGTGACGGCGGCGACGCTCCTCGTCCGCGACCTCGCGCAGGTCGCGACCCCGGCGGCCGGCGGAGCGCCGTTGCGCGGGCGGGCGCTCCGCGCAGTCTCCGTCGTCGAGGACGCGTTCGTCCTCTGCTCGGGCGGGGCGATCGAGGCCGTCGGGCGCATGCGGGACCTGCCCGCGCTCCGTGGGGAGGTGGAGGAGCTCGACGGCCGGGGCCTCTCCGCGGTCCCCGGCCTCGTCGACTGCCACACGCACGCCTGCTTCGCGGGCGACCGCGTGGACGAGTTCTCGCTGCGCGCGGGCGGGGCGACCTACGAGGAGCTGCACGCGCGGGGCGGCGGGATCCTCGCGACCGTGCGCGCGACGCGCGCGGCCGGCGAGGACGGGCTCGCCGAGGCGCTCGCGCGCCACGTCGGGTGGATGGTCCGCGCCGGGACGACGACGTTCGAGGCGAAGTCCGGCTACGGGCTCGACCGCGAGACGGAGCTCGCCCAGCTCCGGGCGATCCGGGACGCGGGCGGGACCCCGACCTTCCTCGGCGCGCACGCGGTCCCGCCCGAGCTCGGCGCCGTGAACGCGTACCTCGACTTCCTGATCGCCGACGTGCTCCCGGAGGCGGCGCGGATCGCCGTCGCCGCGGACGTCTTCCTCGAGCGCGGCGCCTTCGACGCCGACCAGGCGCGCCGGTACCTCGTCGCCTGCCGCGACGCGGGTCTCGTTCCGCGGCTCCACGGGAACCAGTTCACGGAGATGGGGGCGATCCCCCTCGCGATCGAGCTCGGGGCGCGCTCGGTCGACCACCTCGAGGCGACCGGGCCGGACGGGGTCACGGCGCTCGCCGCGAGCGACGTCGTCGGGGTGCTCCTCCCCGCGAGCGCGCTCTTCCTCGGCCGGCCGATGCCGCCCGCGCGCTCCCTCGTCGACGCCGGGGCCGCGGTTGCCCTCGCCACGGACTTCAACCCCGGGAGCGCCTTCTGCGAGAGCCTCCCGCTCGTGTGCTCGCTCGCGGCGACCCAGCTCGGGCTCGCCCCCGAGGAGGGGCTCTCCGCCTGCACCGTCAACGCCGCCCACGTCCTCGGCTGCGCGGACCGGAAGGGTCGCGTCGCTCCCGGGTACGACGCGGACCTCGTCCTCCTCGCGGCCGACGACTGGCGCCACCTCGCGTACCACCTCGGGGGCCCGGTCGTGCACACCGTGCTCCGAGGCGGCGAGATCGTCTCCGGCCCGCGGGCATAATCGATCGCGATGGCGACGAGGAAGCAGCGCAGGCGGCGCGAGAAGGAGAAGCGGCACGAGTACGTCTGGGTGGACGACGAGGGCAACGAGATCCCGCACGAGGACGCGCCATCCGGACGCCCGAGCTCGAGCCCGCGCGCAGGCGCGAAGCCTGCGACCGGGCGGGCGGGGCGGACCGTGCAGGCGCCCTCGTGGCGCAGGTCGCTCAAGCGGGGCGCGATCTTCGCCCCGATCATGCTCGCGACCGTGATGCTGCTGTCGAACGACCTCACGCTTTCGCAGCAGGTCACGCAGGCGCTCTTCATCGTCTCGGTCTTCATCCCCTTCAGCTACTTCCTCGACCGGGTCTTCTACCGCTCCTTCGTGAAGCGCCAGGCGAAGACGAGCGCGGGCAGCGGGCCGAGGGCCTGACGGCGACAGCGGATGGCGCTCCGGGTCGACTCACTGCCGCTCGGTCCGATCGGGACGAACTGCTACGTCGTCCGGGCCGACTCAGCGGCCGCGGAGGCCGTCGTCGTCGACCCGAGCGGGGACGCGACGGAGCTCCGGCTGACGCTCGCCCGCCTCGGCGCGCGGTGCGTCGCGATCCTCGTCACGCACGGCCACTTCGACCACCTGCTCGGGGTCGCCGACCTCGCCGAGGGCACGGGCGCCCGGGTCTACATGCCCGAGGGAGAGCGTGTGCTCCTCGAGGAGCCGGTGGGAGCGTTCACGCCGCCCGGCTACGCCGTCCGGCCCTACGTGCCGGACGTGCTCCTCGTGGGGGGCGAGACCGTCGAGCTCGCAGGGATCGCGTTCGAGGTCCTGTCGGTGCCCGGGCACTCGCCTGCCCACCTCGCCTACCACGCCGACGGCTGCCTCTTCTCCGGGGACGTGCTGTTCGCGGGCTCCGTCGGCCGCACCGACCTCCCCGGCGCGGACTGGGGGACGCTCCTCGAGTCGATCCGGACGCTCGTGGGCACGTACCCGCCCGAGACGATCGTGTACCCCGGCCACGGCCCGGCCACGACGCTCGGCGACGAGCTCGCCCGGAACCCCTTCCTCGCGGAGCTCCGCGCGGAGCGGACGGCGTGAGCGGCGGCCGGATCGAGCGGCCGCGCGGCACGCACGACGTCGTCCCGGCCGAGCAGCCCGCGTGGCGCCGCGTGACCGGCGAGATCGAGCGTCTCTGCGCGCTCTACGGCTACCGGCCGATCACGACTCCCGTGTTCGAGGACACCGCCCTCTTCGCGCGCACCTCGGGCGAGGGCTCGGACGTCGTGCAGAAGGAGATGTACACGTTCCGGGACCGCTCCGACCGCTCCCTCACGCTCCGGCCGGAAGGCACCGCCCCGATCTGCCGCGCGTACGTCGAGAACGGCCTGCACCGCGAGCCGCAGCCGCAGAAGCTCTTCACGATCGGGCCGATGTACCGCTACGGAGCGCCCGGCCGCGGGCGCTACCGCGAGCACTGGCAGGCCTCCGTGGAGGCGATCGGGAGCGACGACCCCGCGATCGACGCGGAGCTCGTCCAGCTCTACGACACCCTCCTTCGCCGCCTCGGCGTCACGACCTACCACCTCGAGCTCAACTCGATCGGCTGCCGCGAGTGCCGTCCCGCCTACCTCGAGTCCCTCCGCGCGTGGGTCGGCGCGAACCGGGACCGGCTCGACGCCGACACACTGCGCAAGGCGGACGCGACGCTCCTGCGGATCTTCGACAACTACGCGGCGAAGCCCGCCGCGACCCGGGCCGCGCTCGACGAGGCGCCGAAGATCGGGGCCTCGCTCTGCGCCGAGTGCGAGCGCCGGTTCGCCTCGGTCCGGGCCGACCTGGACGCGGTCGGCGTCGCGTACACGGTCGTCCCGACGCTCGTGCGCGGCCTCGACTACTACTCGCGCACGACCTGGGAGTTCGTCGGGCCGCTCGAGAGCGAGAACGCGACCATCTCGGGAGGCGGGCGCTACGACTACCTCGTGGAGGAGATCGGCGGGCCGCCGACGCCGGGCGTCGGCTTCGGCGCGGGGATCGAGCGGCTGCTGATCGCCCTCGAGGAGGACGGCGTCGGAGCCCCCGAGCCCCCTGCGCTCGACGTCTTCTTCGCCGTCGAGCCCGACGGGCCGCGCGCGGCCGTGACGCGCTGGCTCGCCGAGCTGCGGGCCGCCGGCGTCTCGTGCGACACCGACTACGCGGGCCGCTCGCTCAAGGGGCAGCTCACGCAGGCGGCGCGGCTCGGCGCGACCACGACCGTCGTCGTCGGTCGCGAGACCGCGACGATCCGCGCGTCGGGTCACGCCGACGAGGCCGTGCCCCACGACGAGCTCTCGGCGAGACTGTCGGGGTGAGCTGGCGCGACCTCATGTGCGGCGAGCTGCGGCCCGAGCACGTCGGCAGCTCGGTGACCCTCGCGGGCTGGGCCGCGCGCCGGCGGGACCACGGCGGCCTCGTCTTCGTCGACCTGCGCGACCGGACGGGCACGAGCCAGATCGTGGTCAACCCCGAGCGCTCCGCAGCGGCCGCCGAGCTCGCGAAGGAGATCCGCAACGAGTTCGTCCTGCAGGCGCGCGGCGAGGTCGTCGCGCGCTCGCCGGAGACCGTGAACCCGAGGATGGCGACCGGCGAGGTCGAGCTCCAGGTGGACGAGCTCGCGATCGTCTCGCGGTCGACGCCGCTCCCGTTCCAGCTCGACGAGGAGGGCGTGGACGAGACGCTCCGCCTCCGGTACCGCTGGCTCGACCTGCGGCGGGAGAAGCTCCAGCGCAACCTCCGGCTGCGCGCGCAGATGGTGGGGATCATCCGGCGGGAGATGGAAGCCGCCGGCTTCCTCGACATCCAGACGCCGATCCTCTTCAAGCCGACGCCCGAGGGCGCCCGCGACTTCGTCGTCCCCAGCCGGCTGCAGAAGGGGAAGTTCTTCGCGCTGCCCCAGAGCCCGCAGATCCTCAAGCAGCTGACGATGGTGGCCGGCTTCGACCGCTACTACCAGATCGCGATCTGCTTCCGGGACGAGGACCTCCGGGCCGACCGCGTCCAGGAGCTCACGCAGCTCGACGTCGAGATGTCGTTCCCTGACCGGGACGAGCTGTTCGCGCTCATGGAGCGCACGTTCGCCGCGATCTGGCGCGAGTGCCTCGGGCTCGAGATCCCGACCCCGTTCCCCCGCATGACGCACGAGGAGGCCGACCGGCGCTTCGGCTCGGACAAGCCGGACCTGCGCTTCGGGCTCGAGATCGAGGACGCGACCGAGGCGACGCGAGGGTCGGGCTTCGGCGTCTTCGCGGGGGCCGACGCGGTGCGCTTCCTGCGCGTGCCGCGCACGTTCTCGCGCGCGGAGGTCGCCCAGCTCGAGGAGGTCGCGAAGGTCTACGGCGCCAAAGGGCTCGCCTACCTCATGCGTGACGAGGAGAGCGGCGAGCTGCGCTCGCCCATCGCGAAGTTCCTCTCCGACGGCGAGCTCGAGGCGCTCGCGATCGCGCCCGGCGAGACGCTCCTCTTCGCCGCGGGCGCCTGGGAGCTGACGTCGAAGGTGCTGGGGCCGCTGCGCCTGCACCTCGGCCGGGAGCTCGGGCTGATCGACGAGGAGGAGTTCACGTTCCTCTGGGTCACCGAGTTCCCGATGTTCGAGTGGGACGAGGACGAGGGCCGCTGGAACGCCATGCACCACCCGTTCACGCGCCCGACCGACGAGTGGCGCGACCGGGTCTTGGAGGACCCGGGGTCGGCGCTCGCCGACGCGTACGACCTCGTCGTGAACGGCAACGAGCTCGGCGGCGGCTCGTTCCGGATCCACGAGCCCGGCCTGCAGGCGCAGGTGTTCGACATCCTCTCGCTGACTCCCGAGGAGCAGCGGACGAAGTTCGGGTTCCTCCTCGACGCGCTCGCGATGGGAGCGCCCCCGCACGGCGGCATCGCGCTCGGGATCGACCGCATGGTGATGGTGCTCGCCGGCGAGCCGAACCTGCGCGACGTCATCGCCTTCCCGAAGAACCAGGCCGGCGTCGACCCGATGAGCGGCGCCCCGAGCGAGGTCACGCAGGAGCAGCTCGACGAGCTCGGGATCCGGCTCGTCGACCCGCCGGCCTGAGCCCGCGGCTACTCCGGCGGGACGTCGAGCAGGAGCGCGACCAGTCGGCGCACGAGCTGGATCTGCCGCCGCATGACCCCAGGGTCGCGGAGCACGCGAGCCATCATGAACGCGCCCTCGTACGTCGCCGAGAGGTGGTCGGCGAGCACCTCGAGGTCGACGCCGGCGCGCGGGGGGTGTACCTCCGCCGCCGAGCGGAGCATCTCCGCGAGGCGCCGGCGCCACGCGACGAACGCGCTCGCGATCACGTCGTTCGTGCCGTCCACGAAGAGCTGCCGGTCGAAGATGTACGAGACGTACAGGCAGCTCGGCTGCTGCGAGATCGTCTCGTCGGCAGCCTCCTCGAACAGACGCAGGAAGGCGATCACCTTGAGGGCGGGGTCGTCGCTCGTCGCCTCTGCCTCGGCTACGAGCTCGTCGAGGAAGGCGACGTCGTTGGCCGCGTAGCGCTCGACGAGCGCGCGGGCGAGGTGGTTCTTGCTCGGAAAGTGGTGGAAGAACGAGCCCTTGCTCGTCCCGCTCTCGGCGAGGATGTCGTCGACCGACGTCGCTGCGAGCCCCCGGTCCAGGACGAGGCGCTCGGCGGCGTCGATGATGCGCTCGCGTGTCTCTGCTCCGCTCCTGGACATCGCTGCACCAGGGTAGCGAACTTGCATACGGACTAGTCGGTCTGTTATAAACGTACCGACTAGTCGGTCTAGCGGAGAGGAAGCCGAGATGACGCCGATCGCCGATCACCCAGCCGCCGAGCTCGACGAACTCGCAGCGAGACTCGACGGCGAGCTCGTCCGCGCCGGTGACGAGGCGTACGACCTGGCCCGGAGCGTCTGGAACGGGATGATCGACCTCCGTCCCGCGGCGGTGGCGCGGTGCGCGTCGACGGAGGACGTGCGGGCGGCGATCCTGACCGCGCGGTCGAGCGGCCTTCCCCTCGCAGTGCGTGGAGGCGGGCACAACGTCGCGGGGCTGGGCACGATCGACGGCGGGCTGGTGATCGACCTCTCGCCGATGCGGAGCGTCGGCGTCGATCCCGTCGCGAGGCGCGTTCGCGCCGGCGGTGGAGCGCTGCTCGGCGACCTCGACGCCGCGACGCAGGAGCACGGGCTCGTCGTGCCTGCCGGCGTCGTGAGCGAGACCGGGGTTGCAGGGCTCACGCTCAGCGGCGGTCTCGGGTGGGTGCGGCGGAAGTGGGGTGCGAGCTCCGACAACCTCGTCGGGGCCACGCTCGTGACCGCTGCCGGCGAGGTCGTCCAGGTCGGCGAGGAGAGCGAGCCGGATCTCCTGTGGGGCCTGCGCGGTGGCGGCGGGAACTTCGGCGTCGTCACGGAGCTCGTGTTCGAGGCGCATCCGCTCGGACCGGAGGTTGCCTTCCTCTTCGTCCTCTACCCACTCGCGTCCGCGCGGCGCGTGCTCACCGAGCACGAGCGAGTCGTCGAGGCGATCGGCGACGACGTGAGCACGATCGCGGTTCTCGGGTACGTACCGCCGGTCGACGACTTCCCCGAAGAGATCCACGGGGCGCCGTACGCCGGCCTCGTGGGGATGTACGCCGGACCGGCCGACGAGGGGGAGGGAGTGCTGGCGCCGTTCCGCGAGCTCGCTTCCCCGCTGGCAGACCTCACGGGCCCGATGCCGTTCGTCGAGGCCCAGACGATCTACGACCCCGAGTACCCGGCGGGTCACCGCTACTACTGGAAGTCGACCAACCTCGACGCGCTGTCCGACCCCGTGATCGACGCGCTCGTCGAGCGGACGCTCGCCGCTCCGTCGAAGCACTCGACGATCGACATCTGGTTGAACGGCGGCGCGATGGAGCGCGTTCCGGCTTCGCACGGCGCGTTTCGCGGAGGCGACGCGCAGTACGTCGTCAACCCCGAGGCGAACTGGGAGGACGCAGCGGACGACGACGCCAACGTGGCGTGGGCGCGGAGCGTCCTCGCGGCGCTCGAGCCGCACGCAGCCGGGGGCGCGTACCTCAACTTCCCCGGCTTCCTCGAGGAAGGCCGGGAACTGGCCCGCGCGAGCCACGGCGCGAACTACGAGCGGCTCGCCGCCCTGAAGCAGCGGTTGGATCCGGAGAACCTCTTCAGGCGGAACGCCAACATCGAGCCGTCGGGGCCGTGAGGGCGTGAGCCGGCCCGCTCGCGTCCGGCCGGGGATCCCGTCACCGGCCGGCCGGCGCCGTGCGGTCGAGGAGCTCCATTTTGGCGACCCGCTGCATCCCGAAGCGCCCGAAGAGCCGACGAAAGGCCTTCGTCGCGGGCGACATGGGCGGCCTCCAGGCTGATTGCTCGGGCACGCCAGCCACGTCGTGAGCCACACTAGGCGCCGTGACCGGCTCTCTCGAACAGCGCCTTGCGCTCCTCGCCGCGGTCGCCCTGCTCGCGACCGTCGGCGCGGTCGCGATCGTCGAGCAGCAGGCGGCGAGCACGAGCTCGGTCTCGCTGACGAGCGCACCCGCCCCGGCGGGCTGGAACATCGCCTTCGCCGGCTCGCGCGGCCCGGCCGGCGACGCGCAGCGGACGACGTGCGGGCAGGTGCTCGGGCCGGAGTCGCTCGGCGTGACGCACCCCGTGCTCCCGTGCGGCGCGAAGCTCGTCCTCCGGCGGGGGTCGAGCCAGGTCCTGACCGAGGTGATCGACAACACGCTCGTCGAGCCCGGCCGCCAGCTCGAGGTCACCGACGAGCTCGCGCGGATGCTCGGCATCGACGGCACGGTCGAGCTCGAGTGGCGCTTCGCCACCGAAGGCGGCTGAACGTGCCCGCCTGCGCCGACGTGCCCTCAGGGGCTCGCGCGCCGGAGCCCGGCCTGTACGGGGCAGGGCCGCGCCGCTAGGATGAAAGTGCTCGACCCTGTGCGTGGCTCCGGCCCCAACGTGAACCAACACACGCGCGAAGGGAGCCGGCGTCGGAGCCCTGTGGTACCGGCGCTCCGCACGGCACCCACCTGGTTCGACCAGGTTCGCAACGGCCGGAGCATCACCGGCAGGGTGGAGCACGTCCCCGTCGGCGGATCGGAGCTCGCCGAGCGAGTGGCCGGTCGCGCTTGACGCCGAGGCGCAGTCGCCACGCGGTCGTCCGCGCCTCCTCGCACTCGCGCTCTCCGTCGCTACGCTCGGAGCGTCGTATGGGCGTTCTCGAGGTCTTCGGCGATGCCACCCGGGGAAGGGAGTGGGCCTCGGCTCGCCTGCTCGTCGAGGGGGACAGGATCGTCTCGGCCGACGTCGCAGGCCTCGCGCGGCCGCTCGCCGGCCTGACCCTGCTCGAGGCCGCCGCGGTCAGCGGCGATCCGCTCGCCGTCGAGGCGCTCGCCTCGGCGCTCGGGCAGGTGTTCCACGCCGCTCCCGCTCCGGGGCGCGTCGCCGTCGCGATGAGCGGCGGCGTGGACAGCGCCGTCGCCCTCCTTCGCGCCGCACCCAACGCGATCGGCGTCACTCTCCGGCTGTGGCAGGACCCGGAGGCGCTGCACGCCGACCGCGCGTGCTGCTCTCCGGCGGCGGTGGCCTCGGCGCGTGGAACGTGCCACGCGCTCGGCCTCCCGCACGTGACGCTCGACCTGCGGGAGGAGTTCCTCGACGCGGTCGTCGACCAGTTCGTCACCGGGTACGAGGCGGGCGAGACGCCGAATCCCTGCATCCGCTGCAACGGCGCGTTCCGGTTCGCCGAGCTCGTCACCTTCGCCGAGCGGGCGGGCGCGGAGAGCCTGTGGACCGGGCACTACGCGCGGGTGGTCGAGCGCGACGGGAAGCGTCTCGTCGCCCGGGGCGTCGATCCGGCGAAGGATCAGTCCTACATGCTCGCGACGGTCGATCCCGCGCTGCTCGAGTGCGTGCGGTTTCCTCTCGGCGAGCAGACGAAGGCCGAGACGCGCGCGGAGGCGGCGCGCGCGGGGCTCGCGGTCGCCGCGCGGGGTGAGAGCCAGGAGGCGTGCTTCCTCGGCGGCGACGACTACCGCGCGTTCCTCGAGCGTCGGGGCCTGCGCACGGACGAGGGCGAGATCGTCGGCGAGGACGGGGTCGTCGTCGGGCGGCACCGCGGGTACTGGCGGTACACGCCGGGGCAGCGCCGGGGGCTCGGGATCCCCTCGGCCCGTCCCCTGCACGTGCTTCGCACCGAGCCGGCGTCGAACCGCGTGGTCGTCGGCCCGAAGGAGGCCGGAGCGGTCGGCACCGTCCACGTGGAGGGACGGCTCTACGCGCCCGTGAGGAGGGGCGACGCCAAGCTCCGGTACCGCTCGGCCGCCGTGCCGGCCTCGGTGCGCGCGGCGGACGGGGGGTTCACGCTCGAGCTGGACGAGCCGGCGCACGCGGTCGCCCCCGGGCAGGCGGCGGTGGTCTACGTCGACGACGCGGTCGTCGGCGCGGGGATCATCAGGGACGCCGCCTAGGGCGAGCATCTAGGATCCCCGCGATGGTCCTCGCCTCGACCGCCGGTGACGTCCTCGACTACGCGCTCGCGTTCTTCTTCGTCGCGAGCGGCGTCGCCCTCGCCTACATGCTCGTGCGCATGGGAGGCACCTTCGCGAGGCTCTCCTCCTTCATCAAGGGCTCCGAGCGCGACGTGCTCCCCGTCGTGGTGAAGGCGGGCGGGACCGTCGACCGCGTGAACGACCAGCTGGACAAGCTCGACGTCGTCACCGACTCCGCGGTGTCGATGGCCGACAACGCGGACACGGCGGTGCGGGCGGTGTCGACGGCGATCACGACGCCCGTGAAGAAGGTGAGCGGCTTCGCCTCCGGGGTGTCGCACGGCGTGTCCGCGTTCCGGGCGCGGCGCGACGTCGGAGGCGCGGTGAGCGTCGCGAAGGAGGCAGCAGCGCGCCGCGAGGCGGAGCTCGACGAGGAGCTCCGTACGGCCGGCCGCACGCCGGAGGACGGCTCTCCCGCCGCCTGACGGCTCCGGGGACGCTCCGGGCCGTTCGTAGAATCCACCCGTGCGCACCACCGCTGAGCTGCGCGAGGGCTTCCTCGCGTTCTTCGAGGAGAAGGGTCACCTCCGCTGCCCGTCGGCCTCGCTCGTCCCGAGGGCGGACGACCGCTCGACGCTGCTCACAACCGCCGGCATGCAGCCGCAGATGCCCTACTTCCTCGGCCGCGAGCCGCCGCCCGCGCCGCTGACCACGACCGTGCAGAAGTGCTTCCGCACTCCCGACATCGACGAGGTCGGCCTCGACGGGCACCACCTGACGTTCTTCGAGATGCTCGGGAACTTCTCGTTCGGCCAGTACTTCAAGGAGGGCGCGATCGACCTCGCCACGGAGTTCGTCACCGAGCGCATGGGGCTCGAGTGGGACCGCGTGTGGGTGAGCGTTCACGCGGGCGACCCCGCCCTCGGGCTCGGGCCCGACGAGGTCGCGATCGAGCACTGGAAGCGCGTCGGGATGCCGGCCGAGCGGATCGTCCCGCTGCCGACGTCCGAGAACTTCTGGTCGGTCGGCGGCCCCGGGCCGTGCGGCCCCGACTCCGAGCTCTACTACGACTGGGGGCCGGAGCACGGGTGCGGCGAGCCGGACTGCGCGCCCGGCTGCACCCGCTGCGAGCGGTTCCTCGAGTTCTGGAACCTCGTCTTCATGGAGTACGAGCAGCACGCGGACGGGACGCTGACGCCGCTTCCGAAGCAGAACATCGACACCGGGCTCGGGCTCGAGCGGGGCGCCGCGATCCTCCAGGACGTGATGTCGGTCTACGAGACGGACGGCTACCGCCAGATCATGGACTGGATCGCGGCCGAGTCCGGCGTCGCGTACGGCGACTCGCCGCGGGCGACGAAGGCCCACCGCGTGCTCGCCGACCACGGGCGGGGCATGACCTTCCTCGTCGGAGACGGCGTGATCCCGTCGAACGAGGGCCGGGGCTACGTCCTCCGGCGCATCGTCCGTCGCGCGATCCAGCAGGCGCAGCGGATCGGGCTCTCGGACGTCCATCGCATCTCGGGGGTCGTCGCCGAGCAGATGCAGGCGGCGTACCCGGAGCTCGCCGGGCACGTGGACGAGATCGACCGCGTCCTCCGGATCGAGGAGGAGCGCTTCCTGGAGACGCTCGAGCGCGGGCTCAAGCTCTTCGAGGAGCTCGCCGGCGGCGACACGATCTCGGGAGAGCAGGCCTTCACGCTGGCCGCGACGTACGGCTTCCCGCTCGAGCTCACCGTCGAGCTCGCGGAGGAGCGCGGCCAGGCGGTGGACGTCGACGGCTACCAGGCCGCGATGGAGCGGCACCGCGAGGTCTCGCGTGCGGGCGGGACGGCGGAGCTCCAGCGCGCCGCCGACTTCGCGCGCGCCGCCGACTTCCGGACGGAGTTCGTCGGGTACGCGAAGACGGACGTCCTGACGCAGATCGGCGCGCTCGAGGAGCTCGGGGACGGGCTCTTCCTCGCGAAGCTCCGCGAGTCACCGTTCTACCCGGCGGGCGGCGGCCAGGTCACCGACCAGGGCACCATCGAGCTCGACGACGGGTCCGGCACGCGGGCAGAGCTCGTCGAGGCGTACCGGTTCGAGGACGACCAGGCGCTCCTCTTCCGAGGCTCGGGCTTCGCCGCGGGCGATCGGGTGCGGGCCGTCGTGCCCTGGAGCGTGCGGTATCCGACGATGGCGAACCACACGGCCACGCACCTGCTGCACAGGGCGCTGCGCGACGTCCTCGGCGAGCACGTCCGGCAAGCGGGCTCGGCCGTGCGCCCGGACAAGCTCCGCTTCGACTTCACGCACGACCGCGCGCTGAGCCCGGAGGAGCGGGACGCGGTCGAGCGCGCGGTGAACGAGCACGTCTTCGAGAACCTGCCCGTGCACGTCTTCGAGACGCCGATCGACGAGGCGCGCAGGCTCGGCGCGACGATGCTCTTCGGCGAGAAGTACGGCGACATCGTCCGTGTCGTGGAGGTCCCGGGGTACTCGACCGAGCTCTGCGGCGGCACGCACGTCCGCACGACGGCGGAGATCGGCCCGTTCGTGATCCTCTCCGAGGCCTCCGTCGGCGCCGGGGTCCGGCGGATCGAGGCGGTGACGGCGGGAGGGGCGTGGGCCGTGCTCGAGGAGCGCTCGCGCGAGCTCCAGGCGCTCCGGGCGGAGGTGGACGCCCTCCGGAGGGGGGCGAGGACGAAGGCCGCCGCCCCCGCAGCCGCGGCGGCGCCGGCCGAGCTCCCGGAGCCCGCTGTCCGTGCCGCGGGCGGCGTCAACGTCATCGTCCAGCCGCTCGCCGGCGTGGACGCCGACGCGCTGCTCGAGCTCTCCGACCGCTACAAGCAGAAGCACGCGCCGGCGGCGGTCGTGCTGGGCTCGCATGAGGACGGCAAGGTGCACCTCGTCGCCAACTTCGACGCGACGGTCGCGGAGCGGGTGAGCGCGTCGGACGTCGTGCGCCAGGTGGCTGCGATCGTCGGCGGAGGGGGAGGAGGTAGGCCGACGATGGCACGCGCGGGCGGGAAGGACCCCGAGAAGCTGCCCGAGGCGCTCGCCGAGGCCGAGCGCCTGATCCTCGCGGCCCTGTGAAGGTCCTCGCCCTCGACTACGGCGCCGCGCGCACCGGCGTCGCCGTCTCGGACGCCACGGGCATGATCGCGCGCCCGCTCGAGGTCGTCGAGAAGGCGGCCTCGCCGGCCGGGCTCGCGCGGCTCCGCGACCTCGTCGCCGAGCACGCAGTCGAGCGCGTGGTCGTCGGGCTGCCGTTGACGCTGCGCGGCGAGCGCGGGGAGCAGGCCGCCGAGACGGAGTCCTTCGTGGAGGCCCTGCGCGGCGTCGTCGCGGTTCCGGTCGAGACGTACGACGAGCGCTTCACGACCGCGCTCGCGTCGGCGTCGCCCGGCGCCGCGCCCGAGGACGCGCGAGCCGCCGCGCACCTGCTGGAGAGCTACCTGCGATGGACGAGCACGACGAGCGCCTGAGGCGCCTCGGCCCGCGGCCGAGTCGCGGGCGGGCGTGGGCTCGCCGGGCCGTCGCGGCCCTCGTCGCGGTCGCCGTGCTCGGAGCGGGCGCCGCAATCGCGGCGTCGCTGCTCCGGGACGAGCCGCCGCCACCGCCCGTCGAGACCCCGCCGCCGCTCGCGCGCCTGCGCGTGATCTTCCCGGAGGGGTTCACCGTCCGGGAGATGGCGGACCGGGTCGCCGCGGTCCGCGAGATCGCGATCGCCAAGCGCGGCGTGACGCCGCGCCTCACGAAGGCGGGCTACGAGGCCGCCGCCTCGAGGGCGGTCCCACCGGCCGAGTTCCGGAAGGACTGGGCCGGGCGCCGCATCGAGGGCTTCCTCTTCCCGGCGACGTACGAGTTCACGCGGCTCACGCCGTCCACGAGGCTCGTGAGCGACCAGGTGCGGGCGTTCCGCCGCAACTGGCGCAAGGTCGACCTCCGCTACGCGCGGTCGAAGAACCTCACGCCGTACGACGTGCTCATCATCGCGTCGATGATCGAGGAGGAGACCGTCGTGCCTGCCGAGCGCCGGCTCGTCGCGGCGGTGATCTACAACCGCCTGCGGCTCGGCATGCCGCTCGGGATCGACGCCACCATCCGCTACGGGCGGAACGTGCCGGGAACGGAGTCGCTGAAGCAGTCCGACCTCTCGAGCGACGACCCGTACAACACGCGGAACCGTCTCGGGCTCCCGCCGACCCCGATCACGAACCCCGGGCTCGCCTCCATGAAGGCCGCAGCGCGCCCGGCGCGGGTGGACTACCTCTACTTCGTCAGGAAGGGTGGGTCGAACCGTCACTTCTTCACCGCGAGCCAGTCCGAGTTCTGCCAAAAGTCGCTCGAGTACGGCTTCGGAGGGTGTTGAGCTGTCGCACGCCGCGAGAGAGATCGGTGGCGCCACGCGACTCGTGGGCCTTCTCGGGTGGCCGGTCGGGCACTCGCTCTCGCCCGTGATGCAGAACGCCGCCTTCGCCGCCGCCGGGCTCGACTGGGCGTACGTCCCGCTGCCGACGTCGCCCGGGCGGCTCGAGGACGCGGTGCGCGGGCTCGTCGCGCTCGGCTTCGACGGCGCGAACGTGACGACCCCGCACAAGCTCGCCGTCACCGCTCTCTGCGAGACGGACGCGCCGTCCGTCAACACGCTCATCGTCCGTGACTCCGTCGTCGAGGGCCGCTCGACGGACGCCGCGATCCTCTCCGGCCTTCCCTCCGAGCGCCCGGTCGTGCTCGGCGACGGCGGGTCCGCGACGGCGTTCCTGGCAGCGCTCCCGCACGCGAGGCGCTTCTCGCGTCGCGGTGACTGGCCGCCGGAGGCCGGTGACGCCGACCTCGTCGTGAACGCGACCTCGGAGCGCGACGAGGTGCTCGTCCGGTTGGGCCCGGAGCAGGTGCTCGTCGACCTCCCGTACCCCGAGACGGCGACGGCGAGGGCCGCACGGGCGGCCGGCGCGCGGGTCGTCACCGGCCTCGAGGCGCTCGTCGCGCAAGGAGCCGCCTCCTTCGAGCTCTGGACCGGCGTCGCCGCGCCGGTCGAGGCGATGCGCCGCGCCCTAGGCTTCCGCTCGTGACGCTCGAGCTCACGACCGCCGGCGAGTCGCACGGCCCCGCCCTCGTCGGGATCGTCACCGGGCTTCCAGCTGGCCTCGGGCTCGAGCGGGAGGCGATCGACCGCGACCTCGCCCGGCGACGGGCGGGCTACGGGCGGAGCCCGCGGCAGGAGATCGAGCGCGACGAGGTCGAGGTGCTCGCGGGTCTCCGCCACGGCGTCACGCTCGGGACGCCGCTCGCCTTCGTGATCCGGAACCGCGACCACACGAGCTGGGAGTGGGGGATGAGCCCGTGGCCGCCCGAGGGGGCGCCGTCGGGCAAGGGGACGAGCCCCGTGACCGTGCCGCGCCCGGGCCACGCCGACCTCGCAGGCTCGCTGAAGTTCGGCCACGACGATGCGCGGAACGCGCTCGAGCGCGCGAGCGCGCGGCAGACGGCGGTCGACGTCGCCGCCGGAGCCGTCGCCAAGGCGCTCCTCGCCGAGATCGGCGTGTCCGTCCACGGGCGGGCGCTCGAGATCGGCGGCGAGACGACGGAGGAAGGCTGGCGGAGCGTGACGGAGGCGGCGCGCGCCGACCGCGACACCCTCGGCGGCGTGGTCGAGGTCGTCGCGCGAGGAGTGCCGCCCGGCCTCGGCTCGTACGCCGAGAAGAGCACCCGTCTCGACGCCCGCCTGGGAGCGGCGCTGATGGGGATCCCCGCGGTGAAGGGCGTCGAGGTCGGCGACGGCTTCGCGCTCGCACGGAGGCGCGGCTCGGAAGCGCACGACGAGATCGAGCCCGGGCTCCGGCGCGCGACCAATCGCGCGGGAGGCATCGAGGCCGGCGTGACGAACGGCGAGTCGGTCGTCGTCCGCGCGGCGATGAAGCCCCTCTCGACGCTCATGCGCCCTCTCCGCTCGGTGGACCTGACGACGGGCGAGCCCGGCGACGCCCTCGTCGAGCGGAGCGACGTGCAGGCGGTCGAGGCGCTCGCGGTGGTCGCCGAGGCGGCCGTCGCCTGGGAGCTCGCCCGGGCCGCGCGCGAGAAGCTCGGCGGCGACGCGCTCGCCGACGTCGTGGCGGCCCACCGCGCGTACCTGGAGCGGATCGCCTGGCGGCCCTGAACGCACTCGACCGGCACGTCGCGCTCGTCGGGTTCATGGGCGCGGGCAAGTCGACGCTCGGCCCGAGGCTCGGCGAGCGGCTCGGCCGCCCGTTCGTGTCCGTGGACGACGAGGTCGAGCGGCGTGCGGGAGCGACGGTCGGCTCGATCTTCGCGGAGCGGGGTGAGGGGGCGTTCCGTCGGCTCGAGGAGGAGGCAGCGTCGGATCTCCTGTCCCGCCGGCCGCTTGCCGTGATCGAGCTCGGCGGGGGAGCGCTCGCGTCCGCCGAGACGCGCGCCGCGCTCGCCGAGCACGCGTTCACCCTCCACCTCGAGAGCACGCCCGAGGAGGCATGGGAGCGGGTCGCGGGCACGGATCGGCCGCTGGCACGAGAGCGAGGGGCGTTCGAGGCTCTGTTCGAGCAGCGCAGGGGGCTGTACGAGGAGGCGGACGCGTCCGCCCGCGACCTCGACGGGGCGGTGCTGGCGGCGGCGGGCGTTCGCCTGGCTCCGTACACGGAGGCGACCGGCGACGTGCTCGTCGCGGACGCGCGCGTGGCGGAGCTCCACGGGATCGGCGCGCCACACACCGTGCGCGCCGGCGAGGTCGCGAAGACCGTCGCCGGGGCGGAGCGGCTGTGGCGCTCGCTCCGCGTCGGGCGCGACGCGACCCTCGTCGCGATCGGCGGCGGCTCTACGCTCGACCTCGCCGGCTTCGTCGCGGCCACGTACCTGCGTGGTGTCGCCTGGATCGCCGTCCCGACCACCCTCGTCGCGCAGGTCGACGCGTCTATCGGTGGCAAGACCGCCGTCGACCTGCCGGAGGGGAAGAACCTCGTCGGCGCCTTCCACTGGCCGACGCGGACGGTGATCGACACGGCGTTCCTCGAGACGCTCCCGGAGGAGGAGCGCGCGAACGGCCTCGCGGAGGTCGTGAAGGCGGGGCTCCTCGCCGGGGAGGCGCTGTGGGAGCTGCCCGTCGACGAGCAGGTGCGCCGGTGCGCGTCCTTCAAGGCCGCAGTCTGCCTGCGCGACCCCCTCGACCGCGGCGAGCGCGGCCAGCTCAACCTCGGCCACACCTTCGCGCACGCCCTGGAGGCCGCGTCGGGGTACTCGCTCCCGCACGGCCGCGCCGTCGCCCTCGGGCTCGTTGCCGCGCTTCGGCTCTCCGGGCTCGAACGGGAGGCGGGCGAGATCCGCGAGCTGCTGGGCGCCGAGCCGGCGGTCGTCGACCGCGACGCTGCCTGGCGCGCGCTCCTCCGCGACAAGAAGTCCGTCCACGGGAGGTTGCGGCTCGTGCTCCTCGAGCGGCCGGGAGCGCCGCGCCTTGGCGTCGAGCTCTCGGAGAGCGAGGTGCGCGGCGCCCTCGATTCGATCATCGCGTAGGGTGCCGCCGTGCGGATCGTGGTGCTGAACGGGGTCAACCTCGACGTGCTCGGGCGCCGCGATCCGGAGGTGTACGGGGGCATGGGGATATCGGAGCTCGAGACCCGCATCTACGAGTGGGCGGTCGAGCTCGACTGCACCGTGCGCTGCCGGCACACGAACCACGAAGGCGAGTTCGTCGACTGGTGCCACGACGCGTACGACTGGGCCGACGGGGTCGTCGTGAACCCGGCGGCCTGGACGCACTACTCCTGGGCGATCCACGACGCCGTCGAGCTGTTCACGGCTCCCGTCGTCGAGGTGCACCTCTCGAACGTCGACGAGCGGGAGGAGTGGCGGCGGTTCTCCGTCCTCGAGGGCCTCGTCGCCGCGCGCTTCGTCGGTCGCGGCCCCGAGGGCTACCGGGACGCTCTCGAGTTCCTCGCGAAGGGAGCAGCATGACCAGGATCGAACGGCTCGCGGCCCTCCTCGACGAGCCGCTGCTCGTCGCCGGTCCGCCGTACGTCGTCGGCGGCCAGGTGAACGTCAGGTACCTCACGGGGCTCCAGAGCTCGAACGCGGCCGTGCTCGTCGAGCCCGACGCGCGCGCCACGCTCTTCACCGACTTCCGGTACGCGAACCGCGCGCGCGCGATCCCCGGCGTCGAGTTCATCGAGGCGCCCCGGGGGATGCTGGCCTTCGTCGGAGAGAGACTCGCGGGACGCAGGGTCGGGATTGAGGAGGAGCACCTCCCGCACGCGGCCTACCGGCTGCTGACCGACGCAGGAGTCGACGCCGTACCGACGACGGGCCTCGTCGAGTCGCTTCGGGCCGTGAAGGACGAGTCGGAGATCGCGGCGCTGCGCCGGGCCGGGGCGCTCTCCGACGAGATCTTCGGCGCGCTCGCAGAGCAGCGGTTCTCGGGGCGGAGCGAGCGGGAGCTCGCGTGGTGGGTCGAACGCTCGTTCCGAGAGGCTGGGGCCGCCGGGGTGTCGTTCGAGGCGATCGTCGCCGCCGGCGCGAACGGAGCGTCGCCGCACGCGGTGCCCGGGGACGACCCGATCGCGCCCGGCGTGCTCGTCACGGTCGACGCCGGCTGCGTCCTCGACGGCTACTGCTCCGACTGCACGCGGACGTTCGCAGTCGGTGAGGTCCCGGAGCGGCTGCGGGAGATCTACGCGCTCTGCCTCGAGGCGCAGCTCGCGGGCCTCGCCGCCGTCGCGCCCGGCGTGAGCGGTCGCGACGCCGACGCCGCCTCGCGGACGGTGATCGAGCAGGCCGGCCTCGGCTGGGCGTACGGGCACGGGATGGGCCACGGCGTCGGGCTCCAGATCCACGAGGCGCCGACGCTCCGGCCCGAGTCGGAGGACGTCCTCGTCGCCGGAAACGTCGTCTCTGTCGAGCCTGGCATCTACCTTCCGGACGAGGGCGGCGTGCGGATCGAGGACCTCGTCCTCGTGACCGACGACGGCCGCGAGCGGCTCACGCAGTTCACGAAGGAGCTCGTGACGGTCGAGTAGGGGGAGGACGCTCCCGACCCCTACAATGCCGCCCGCGATGGCCGAGACGGTCTCCACCAACCAGTTCCGGAACGGGATGCACATCGAGCTCGACGGCGCGGTGTGGCGCATCGTCGAGTTCCAGCACGTGAAGCCGGGGAAGGGCGGCGCCTTCGTGCGGACGAAGCTGAAGGCGCTCGAGACCGGCGCCGTCGTCGACCGGACGTTCCGCGCGGGCGAGAAGTTCCCGCGCGTCCACACGGAGGTCAAGAACGTCCAGTTCCTCTACGACGACGGGAACGAGGCGCACTTCATGGACGAGGAGACCTATGAGCAGTTCGGGCTCCCGCGGGCCGACGTCGCGGACGAGCTCGCCTTCCTGCCGCCGTCCAGCTCGGTGCAGATGCTCGCGGTCGACGGCAAGCCGGCCGGGATCCAGCTCCCGGCCTCGGTCGAGCTCACCGTCGCGGACACCGAGCCCGCCGTCCGCGGCGACACGGTCTCGAACGTGACGAAGCCGGCAACGCTCGAGACCGGCGCGGTCGTCCAGGTGCCGTTGTTCGTCGCGAGCGGCGAGCGGATCAAGGTCGATCCGCGCGACGGCCGCTACATCGGCCGCGCCTGACGCGCTGCGTCGACGGCGCTCTGTCGGCCTCGTCCGACGCGCCGCGTCGACGGCGTGCGCGCGAGAGTCACAAGTTACAACTTGTAACGTGCGCTTTCGTCGCGCCGCCCACACTGCGAGATGCCATGTGAGCAGGGGGAATGCGACGCTCGTGACAACTTGTAACTTGGGTGCGGGCGAGCCCGAGCCGGCGCGCGGGCGGTCGGGCGGTGGGCACGCCGTGCGCCTTCGCCCGCGGTGACGGAGCGCTAAGGTGCGGGCCGTGCCCAGGCTCGTCGACACCACGGTTCGGCTGCTCTCGCAGGAGCCGCTCGCCGGCCGCCTGCCGACCGCCGAGGTCCTGCGCGTGGCGGAGATCCTCGACAGGGCGGGCTTCGCGTGCCTCGAGGTATCCGGCGGAGGCGTCTTCGACGCGCTCGTGCGACGGCGGGTGGAGAGCCCGTGGGAGCGGATCCGCGCGCTCAAGGCGCGTGTCTCCACGCCGCTCGGGATCGCGCTGCGCGGTAGGTTCCTCGTCGGCTCTCGGCCGGTGAGCGCCGACGTCGTCCAGCGCTTCGTCGCGTGCGCGGCCGACAACGGGATCGAGGTCTTCCGGCTGAACGACCCGCTGAACGACGTCTCCAACCTGCGCGAGGCCGGAGCGGCGATCACGGGCGTGGGGGGCGCGTTCCATGCCGGGCTCGTGTTCAGCCCGGGCAGGACGGGGGAGACCGACACGCTCGTCGAGGAGGCCAGGAAGCTTCCGGACCTCGGCGCGACGCGCGTGATCGTGAACGATCCGACGGGCGCGCTCGTCCCGCATCGTGCCCAGGAGCTCGTCGCCAGGATCGCAGAGGCGAGCGGGCTGCCCGTGGGCTTCTACGGCCAGGGGTCCGCCGGAATAGGCCTCGCCTCGGCGCTCGCCGCCGTCGACGCCGGGGCCGACCTCGTCGCGACCGCCGTCTACCCGCTCGCGCTGACCCTCCACCGCGTCTCCGGGGAGTCGCTCGCGGACTCCCTGGAAGGGCTGGGCCGCGCGGCGGGCCTGGACACCTCACGGCTGTGGGAGGCCGCTGACGTGATCGACGAGTGGATCGGAGACGAGCCCGTCGCTCCCCTCGCCCCGCGCATCGCCGTGCGCGCCGCCGAGCACGACCTGCCTGCCGGCCTCGTCGCCGCGCTCGAGGTGCACCTCCGCGCCCACGCTGCGGGCGACCGCCTGCTCGAGGTGCTCCAGGAGGTCGGGCGCGTCCGCGCAGAGGCCGGCTGGCCGCCGCTGGCGGCGCCGATCGGCCAGATCCTCGCGTCGCAGGCGCTCCTCCACGTGCTCGAGGCTCGGCGCTACGGGACCGTGATCGACGAGTTCCGCGAGCTCGTCCACGGGGGCTACGGCAAGACGCCCGAGCCCATCGATCCCTCCGTCGAGCGCGCCGTCTCGCTCCTCGCGCCGGCCGCGGAGGCACCCGACGAGGTGACGACCGAAGACGTGCGCGAGCAGGCGGAAGGGCTCGCGGCGAGCGAGGAGGAGCTCGTCCTGATCGCGATGTTCGGGTCGGATGCCGAGGAGCTCCTGCGGAGGATCCGCGCCCGCCACTCACGCGAGGCGTCGCTCGTCGCCGAGGACGCAGACGCGGAGCGTGGCGAGCAGATTCGCGAGCTCGTCCGGATCGTCCAGGAGAGCGGCGTGGGCGAGATCGAGATCGAGGACGAGGGGATGCGTGTCTCCGTCCGGCGGGCGGACGAGCCCGCGCCGCCGGCCGGGCAGTCGTCCAGCGCAGGGCCGGTCGTCGAGACCTCGACGCCGTCCCCGGGAACGGCCCAGGCCGGGAACGGCGTCGTCCGCGTCGAGTCCCCGATGGTCGGGGTCTTCTACCGGGCCCCGAGCCCCGGCGCCCCACCGTTCGTCGAGGTCGGGGACACGGTCGTCCCCGGGCAGACGCTCTGCGTCCTCGAGGCCATGAAGCTCTTCAACGAGCTCAAGGCCGAGACGGCGGGCACCGTGCGCTCGATCCACGTCGAGAACGCGGAGGCCGTCGAGTACGGACAGCTCCTCTTCGAGATCGACCCGATCGTCGCGCCGCCCGCGGTATGAGGGGTC
>CAZODN010000002.1:0-5526 GCA_964578545.1 uncultured Gaiellales bacterium | reverse complement strand
TGTATGAGGGGTCAGGTCTTGCGTTCCCGCATAGAGCAGCTGGAGCCATGGAACACGGGTCGAGGAGTGTCGGAATGCAAGACCTGACCCCTTGATGTTCACGCGCGTCCTCGTCGCGAACAGGGGCGAGATCGCCGTGCGCGTGATCCGGGCGCTCCACGAGCTCGGGTGCGAGGCCGTCGCCGTCTACTCGACCGCAGACCGCGACGCGCTCCACGTCGAGCTCGCCGACCATGCGGTCTGCATCGGGCCGCCGCCGGCGAACGAGAGCTACCTCCGCATCGCGAGCGTCGTCGCCGCCGCCGAGACGACCGACTGCCAGGCGGTGCATCCGGGGTACGGCTTCCTCGCCGAGAACGCCGCGTTCGTCCGGGCCTGCGAGGACAACGGCCTCGCGTTCATCGGGCCGACGGCCGACGTGGTCGAGCGCATGGGCGACAAGGTCGCCGCGAAGGAGGCGATGCGTGCCGCGGGCGTCCCGCTCGTTCCGGGCTCCGATGGCGCGACGGCGCTCCCCGACCTCCGGCGCGCCGCCGCCGAGGCGGGCTTCCCCGTGCTGCTCAAGGCGTCCGCCGGAGGGGGCGGGAAGGGCATGCGCCTCGTCGAGTCCGAGGACGAGCTCGACGCGGCCTTCGCGTTCGCGCGCGCGGAGGCGGAGGCGGCGTTCGGCGATGGGTCGCTCTACCTGGAGAAGGTCATCGCTCCTGCTCGCCACGTCGAGATCCAGGTGCTGTGCGACGGGCACGGAGGCATCCTCACGCTCGGCGAGCGCGAGTGCTCCGTCCAGCGGCGCCACCAGAAGCTGATCGAGGAGTCGCCCTCGCCCGCGCTCGATCCTGCCGGCCGCGAGGCGATGGAGAGCGCGGTCGAGCGCGCCTGCGAGGCGATCGGCTACCGGAACGCGGGCACGTTCGAGTTCCTCGTCGGGCCGGAGGGCGACTTCCACTTCATCGAGGTGAACTGCCGGCTTCAGGTCGAGCATCCGGTGTCGGAGGTCGTCACGGGGATCGACCTCGTGCGTGAGCAGGTGCGCATCGCAGCGGGCGAGCCGCTCTCGACGACAGGTCGGGCGCCGCGACGGGGTCACGCGATCGAGGTGCGGATCAACGCCGAGGATCCCCGCCGTGGGTTCCTGCCCGCACCGGGCGCGATCGCGCGCTTCGTCCCGCCGCTCGGGCCGGGCGTGCGCGTCGACACCGCGGTCCGGAGCCGGGACGAGATCCCGTCGTACTACGACTCGCTGATCGCCAAGGTGATCGTCATGGACGAGACGCGCGACGACGCGATCGCGAGAGCCCGGCGAGCCCTGAGCGAGCTCGTGGTCGAGGGGATCCCGACGACCCGCGACCTCGCTCTCGACGTTCTCGACTCCCGCGAGTTCCGGAGCGGGGAGTACTCGACGTCCACGCTCTCCGAGCTCGAGGGGCGCATTCCCTCGCTGGGCACGCCGTGAAGGCCCCGACGGGCCGCCGCGACGCCCGGCGGCAGGCGCTGTTCCTGCTCTACCAGTGGGACCTCACCGGGCAGGAGCTCGCCTCGCTGTTCGAGGGCGAGCCCGACCCGTTCGCCCGGTCGCTCGCCGAGGCCGTCGCGGAGCGCGCGGGGGCGCTCGACCGCCGGATCACGGAGGCCTCGAGCGACTGGCCCGCCGAGCGGATGGGTACGCTCGAGCGCAACGTGCTGCGGATCGGCGTGTACGAGCTCGAGGAGGCGAGCGTCCCCCGTGAGGTCGCGATCAGCGAGGCCGTCGTCCTTGCGAAGCGGTACGCGTCCGAGGACGCCGCCCGGCTCGTGAACGGAATCCTGGGGCGGATCGCGCGCGACGAGGGCGTGTCGTGACCGCCGAGGACGCGCTCGGCCGGGCCGAGGAGCTGCTGCGAGAGCTGGACGCCCGCCGCGCCGAGCTCGAGCGGCTCGCGGAAGCGGAGGACCTGGACGGCGACGCCGCGGTGGACGTGATCACCGAGATCGCCGAGCTCGCACGGCGCATCGAAGCCGAGCTCACCCGGGCGCGGAACCTCGCAGATGCGGCAGGCTGACGAGCTTCGCGGGCTCGTCGAGGCGCACCTCCGCACGCTCGCGTTCGCGGACGAGATCGGTGCGCTCGAGGAAGCGCTCCGCTACTCCCTCGAGGTCGGCGGGAAGCGCATCCGACCCGTCGTCTGCCTCGCGGTGACGGAAGCGGCGGGCGGCGACCCAGAGGAGGCGCTCCCGGCCGCGGCCGCGCTCGAGCTCGTGCACACCTTCTCGCTCGTCCACGACGACCTGCCGGCGCTCGACGACGACCCGGAGCGCCGCGGGCGCCCGAGCGCCCACGTGGCGTTCGGCGAGGGCGTCGCGCTCCTCGCCGGGGACGCGCTCCTCGCCGAGGCGCTCCGCCTCGCCCTCTCGTACGACGACCCGGCGATCGCACGCGAGCTCGTCGAGGCGACCCTCCGCATGATCGGCGGCCAGTACCTCGACATCACGGGCGGTGCCGACCTCGAGGCGCTCCATCGCCTGAAGACCGGGGCGCTGTTCGAGGCATCCGTCGGCCTCGGGCTCAGGGTCGCCGGCGTACCCGAGGCCGAGCAGCCCCCGTGGCGGGCGTTCGGGGCCGAGCTCGGGCTCCTCTTCCAGGTCGTGGACGACATCCTCGACGGCGACGGGTACGTCGCGCGCGTCGGCGAGGACGCCGCTCGTGGGATCGCAGGCGAGGCGGCGGATCGCGCCCTGGCCGCGCTCGCGGCCGTGCGAGGGGACACGAGCGTCCTGCGCGGTCTCGTCGAGACGCTCACCTTTAGGACCGTCTGAGGGATTGACGCGGGGCGCGCCCCGTGTACCCTGCGACCCTGACGCACAGACCAGGCCCGGCAGGCGCGCCTTCGCCGCCTGTGCCCTGGGGCCGCCACCTCTCCTCCGATGTCTCTCCCCTTCCGCAGCCGCCTGCTCGCGTTCGCCCTCGCCGGGGTCGTCGCGCTCGCCTGCGCGTGGCCGGCCGCCGCGGTCGTGGACCCGGGGAAGCGCGCGGGGCGTCCGGCGTCCCCCGCCGGCGCCGAGCAGGTCTCGCGAGGCGAGCTCGCCGTGCGCTTCGCCCTGCAGGCGGTCGGCACGCCGTACCGCTGGGCGGGCGAGTCGCCGGACACGGGGTTCGACTGCTCGGGCCTCGTACGCTGGGCCTACGGCCGCGTCGGCGTCGACGTGCCGCACAGCTCGTACGCGCTCTACGACGTCGGGCGCCGCGTGCCGGTGTCGAAGGTGGCGCCCGGCGACGTCCTCTTCTTCGCAGGCCTCGGCCACGTCGGTCTCTACGTCGGGAAGGGGCGGATGGTGCACGCGCCCGAGACCGGGCGAACGGTCGAGGTCGTCAGGCTCGACGCGACGGGCTACGGCTCGCGCCTCGTCGGGGCCCGCCGGGTCGTCCCGGCCTGAGCCAGTACCCTCGAGGCGTGAAGGTGCGCCTCGACCAGCTGCTCGTGGAGCGGGGGCTCGCGGAGTCCCGGAGCAAGGCGCAGGCGCTCGTCCTTGCCGGCCTCGTCCTCGGCCACTCGAAGCCGGGCGAGCAGGTCGACGACGGGGTCGAGCTCCACGTCGAGCGGCCGCCACGGTTCGTCTCGCGGGGTGGCGAGAAGCTCAGGAACGCGCTCGACGCGTTCGGGATCGACGTCGCCGGCCGCGACTGCGCCGACGTCGGGTCCTCGACGGGAGGGTTCACGGACTGCCTGCTGCAGGCAGGCGCCGCCCGCGTCGTCGCGATCGACGTGGGGCGCGGCCAGCTGCACCCGCGGCTCCGCTCCGACCCGCGCGTGACCGTCCTCGAGCGAACGAACGCGCGCTCCCTGACGGAGCTCCCCTTCGCGCCCGACCTCGTCGTCTGCGACGTCTCGTTCATCAGCGTCGCGAAGGCGCTGCCGCCCGTGCTCGCGCTCGCGAGGCCGGGATGGGAGGCCGTCGTCCTCGTCAAGCCGCAGTTCGAGGCGGGCCGCTCCGACGTCAAGCGAGGGGTCGTCCGCGACCCCGAAGTGCAACGGAAGGCGATCGAGAGCGTGCTCGAAGCCGCGCGGGCATGGGGTGGAAGCCCGGCGGGAGTCGTAGACTCCGGGCTGCCCGGGCCCAAGGGGAACCGGGAGTTCTTCGTCCACCTCCTCAACCGTGCGGCCGAGCCCACTCCCGATGACATCGAGCGCTGGATCGCCGACGCCGTCGGCTAGCGCCGGCCGCGTGACGCGCGCCGCCGTCGTCACGCACGGGAACCCGGAGCAGATCGGCTCCGGCCTCGCCCGCCTCCAGGCGGTCGCCCAGGAGCTCGGGGTCGAGCTCCTCATCCCGGCCGAGGAGGCGGAGAAGCACGGCATCGAGGCGACGAACGGCGTCGACGGCGCGCAGATCGCCGTCGTCCTCGGCGGCGACGGCACGATGCTGCGGGCGCTGACGAAGTTCCTCGGGACCGGCGTCCCCGTCGTCGGCGTCAACTTCGGGCGCGTCGGCTTCTTGAGCTCGATCGCGAAGAGGGAGCTCGAGGCGGGGCTCGCTCGCGTGTTCGCCGGCGAGTACGACGTCGTCGAGCTCCCGACGCTGGAGGTGGAGTACCCGGGCGGCAGCGCCCGCGCCGTGAACGACGTGGTGGTCGCGAGCGCATCGCTCGGGCGGATGGTGGAGCTCGAGCTCGCGGTCGGAGGTGAACCGCTCGGCAAGCAGCCGTGCGACGGGATCATCTGCTCGACCCCGTCGGGCTCGACCGCGTACAACCTCTCGAACGGCGGCCCCGTCCTCATGTGGGGCCTGGAGGCGATCGCCGTCACCTACGTCGCCGCGCACTCCCTCCACGCGCGCCCCCTCGTCGTGCCGCCCGGCGCCGACGTGATCGTCTGGAACCGGACCGCGGAGGTCGAGGCCGGAGTCCTCGTGGACGGCAACCGGCACGCGACGCTCGGGAAGGCGGAGCGCGCGGTCGTCCGCCTGGGCTCCGAGCGCTCCCTGCTCGCGACGCTGCCCGAAGCGACCTTCGTGCGGCGCTACCGGCAGAGCTTTGCTTCGTAGGCTTCGCATCGAGAACCTCGTGCTCATCCGCGAGGCGGATCTCTCGTTCGCGCCCGGGCTGAACGCGATCACCGGGGAGACGGGGGCGGGGAAGACGATCTTCGCGCAGGCGATCGGGCTCCTGCTCGGCTCCCGCGCCGACGCGTCGGCCGTCGGGGCCGAGGGCGCCGAGGCCTACGTCGAGGCCGAGCTCGACGTCCCCGACGGCTTCTTCGAGCTCGACGACGTCGCGGCGCTCGCCGAGCTCAGGCCCGAGGGCGAGGCGGGGCTCGTGCTCGCCCGGCGCGTGTTCGGCGACGGGCGGACGCGCGCGTACGCCTGGGGTCGGGCGGTGGCGCGCGAGGACGTCGCCGCGGCCGCCGAGCGGCTCGTCGCGATGTCGGGCCAGTTCGAGCAGCGCCGGCTCGCCCGCCCCTCGTTCCAGCTCGACGCGCTCGACGCCTTCGGCGGGCCCGAGCAGCTCGAGCGCCGAGCGCAGCTCGCGCGGGCCTGGCGCGAGCTCCTCGC
>CAZODN010000001.1:0-85425 GCA_964578545.1 uncultured Gaiellales bacterium | reverse complement strand
TCGAACGCCGTCACCGTGCGGTCGATGTCGGCCTCCGTGGTTCGCCAGTTCGACACCGACAGGCGGATCGCCCCCCGGCCGTCCCACGTCGTCCCGCTCATCCAGGCCTCACCGCTCGCCTGCACGTGTGCGAGCGCCGCGGCGGTCGTCTCGTCGTCGGCGAAGCGGAAGAGCACCTGGTTGAGCACGACCTCGTTCACGACCTCGCACCCGGGTAGACGGGCGATCGCGTCGGCGAACTGGCGCGCCCGCGCACACGAGCCCTCGACCAGCTCGGCCACGCCGTCGCGACCCAGCGAGCGCAGCGCCGCGTACACCGCGAACCCACGGGCGCGCCTGGAGAACTCCGGCGTCCAGTCCATCTGGTCGCGGGCGGCGGTCTCGTCGGCGACGAGGTACTCGGCGATCAGCCGCATCGCCGCGCGATGGGCCTCGGGGTGCGCGACGAACGCGAGGCCGCAGTCGTAGGGGACGTTGAGCCACTTGTGCGCGTCCGTCGCCCAGGAGTCCGCCAGCTCGGCGCCGGTGGCGAGATGCCGAAGGCGGGGCGTGGCGGCCGCCCAGAGCCCGAAGGCTCCGTCGACGTGGAGCCACACGTCCGCCCCCCTGCACAGATCGCCGATCTCGGCGAGCGGGTCGAAGGCCCCGGTGTTCACCTCGCCCGCCTGGGCACAGACGATGGTCGGGCCGGTCGCGTGGCGAAGCGTGTTCGCGAGCGCGGTGCTCTCCATCCGCCCCTCTCCGTCGACCTCGAGCCGAACCGCGCATCGGTTCCCGAGGCCCAGGAGCCGGAGCGCCCGATCGATGGTGATGTGTCGCTTGCCGCCGGTGACGACCGTGATCGGCGGAGCGCCGGCGAGGCCGTCGGACTCCACGTCCCAGCCGGCCTTCTCCAGCACCGCGTGCCGCGCGGCGGCGAGGCACGTCACGTGGGCCATCTGGCAGCCCGTGACGAGCGAGAACGACGCATGCGGGGGAATCCCGAGGAGCTCCTTCAGCCACGCGCCCGCGACCTCCTCGGCCACCGCCGCGGAAGGCCCGCCCACGACGAGGCCGGCGTTCTGGTCCCAGGCGGACGTCAGCCAGTCCGCGGCGAGCGCGGCGGGCAGCGCGCCCCCGATGACGAACCCGAAGTAGCGGCCGCTCGGGATCCCGACGACGCCGGGCTCGGCTCGGGCAGCGAGCTCCTCGACGACGGTGAGCGGATCGCGCGGCCCATCGGGCAGCGGGCCGCGGAGCGCCGTGCGAAGGTCGTCGACGCTCGCGGGCGGCCAGATCGGCCGCTCGTCGAGCGTCTCGAGGAAGTCGGCCGCGATGTCGGCGGTACGCCGGAGCAGCTCGCGCTCGTCGCTCACCCGCGCGAGTCTACGGGTGCGGGCCCGCTCCCACGACGCCGGCGACGAACGAGAGCACCTCGGGATCGGTGGGAGCGACCATGTGCCCGCCCTCCACGCGCACGCTGCGCGCTCCCGGGATCGCGTCGGCGAGCGCGGCCGCGACCTGCCGGAACGCCTCGGCGGAGTCGGTCGCGGACACCACGAGTGCCGGGGCTTGGATCTTCGCCAGCGACGTGGCGTCGACGGCGAGGGCCTTGCCTCGGAGCTCGGCGAGGATCGCCTGGCCGTTGGCTGTCATCATCCTGCGCCACTCCGCGGGCAGCTCCTCCCACATCCCGACGACCTCCCGGACGAACGCCTCTGCCACGGCGTCGACTCCGCGTTCGGCCACGACCTCCTCCATCCGGGCCGCTACCTCCGCTTCCCAGCTGTCGGCCTCGGAGGAGAGCCCGGCGGGGATCGCCTCGAGGAGGGCGAGCCCGCGGACGGAGCGCGGATAGCGCAGGGCAAGGTCGAGAGCGACGTTGCCCCCGTAGCTTCGCCCGATCACGAGCGCGGGCGTCGCCTCGAGCGTTCGCAGCAGCGCCTCGGCGTCGTCCGCGTGCTCCTCGGTGCTCGTCGTCTCGTACGGCCGGGGACGCTCGCTGCGGTGACAGCCCCGGCGGTCGTAGGCGATGACGCGACCGTGGCCGGCCAGCGCCGGGATCGCCTTCGCCCAGGCGAGCGCCGAGCTCGAGGTGCCGTGGATGCACAGGATCGGCGGGCCCGACCCGTGCTCCTCGTAGTACAGCCGGACGCCGTTGACGACCGCATGCGGCACGGTCGTCCGAGCCTAGCGTCCTCCTCGGTGCGGCGCTCTCAGGCGGTGAGCAGCTGCTCGAAGCGCGCCGGGTCGTCGAACGGCCCGACGAGCGCGAGGTAGAGGCGCGTGCCCTCGAAGAGGTCCCTCGCCACCCGCTGGACGTCCTCGACGGTCACCTCGTCGAGCCGCTTCAGGAGCTCGTCCGGCTCCTCGATCTCGTTCTCCAGCACCTCGCGCCGGAGGCCGTACTGGATCGCCCCCTGCGGGCTCTCGAGCCGGAGCACGAACCGCCCCTTCGCGTAGCCCCTGGCCTTCTCGAGCTCGTCCGCCGGCACCGGCTCCGCGGCGATCTTGCGGAGCTCGCCGAGGATCGTCGTGATCGCCTCGTCCACGCGGCTCACGTCGACTCCCGCGCTCGCGTAAAAGGTGCCCGCGTCCGTGTAGGACGTCGCGCCCGCGTGGACGTAGTAGCCGAGGCCGCGCTTCTCGCGCACCTCCGTGAACAGGCGCGAGGACATGCCGGCGCCGAGGACGACGGAGAGGAGCTGCAGCGCGTACCGGTTGGGGTGACCGATCGGGTAGCCGCGAACGCCGAGGATGAGGTGCGCCTGCTCCGAGTCCTTCGTGTGCAGGAGAACGGGCGAGCCGTCCGGCGGGAGCTCGACGGGCGCCGGCGCGCCCGTCTCCCGCGGCTCGATGCCGCCGAGGAGCTCCTCGAGCTTCTCCATGAGCCCCTCGCCGAGCCGTCCGGCGATCCCGACGACGATGCGCTCGGGCCGGTACCACGTGTCGAGGTAGCCGGTGAAGGTCTCGCGAGTCGCCGCCTCGATCGTCTCTCGGGTGCCCAGGATGTCCCAGCCGAGCGGCTGGTCGTCGTACAGGAGCCGGTCGTAGACGTTCCCGACGTACCGCTGCGGCGTGTCGAGGTAGACGTTCATCTCCTCGAGGATCACGCCCTTCTCCTTCTCGATCTCCGCCGGGTCGAAGCGGGAGTGGAGGAGCATGTCGGTGAGCACGTCGAGGGCGACGTCGCGCGTCTCGGTCGCACAGCGGACGTAGTAGCCGGTCAGCTCCTTGCCCGTGAAGGCGTTGAACTCGCCGCCGATGGCGTCGATCTCGGCCGAGATCGTGCGCGCCGTCGGGCGCCGCTCCGTCCCCTTGAAGAACATGTGCTCGGCGAAGTGCGCGATGCCCGACGACTCGCGGGTCTCGTAGCGAGAGCCGGCCGCGAGCATCACGAAGCAGGAGACGGATCCGACCTGCGGCATGGGAGCGGTGACGACCCGAATGCCGTTGGAGAGACGCGTCTTCTCGAAGATCGCCATGCCGTGCGATGGTATAGACGGCGCCCATGCCCGGACAGCTGACCCGAAAGGCCATCTCCGCCCAGCCCGAGTGGCTCCGGCAGGTGCCCGGGCGAGTCGGCGACGCAAGGCTTCCGGCGGGCGCGCGCGTGCTCTTCACGGGCTGCGGGACGTCCTTCCACGCCGCGCTCGCGTGCGGCCCCGCGGCCCAGGCGCTCGAGCTCGTCCTCGGCAACGCGCCCGAGGCCGACGTGCTCGTCGCGGTCAGCCACGAGGGCGAGACGGCGCTCACGCTCGAGGCGCTCGAGCGGTTTCCGGGGGAGACGTGGCTCGTCACGGGCGCGCCGGACAGCCCCATCGCGCGCATGGTGGATCACGTCGTCGTCGCGACTCCCGAGGTCGAGGAGAGCTACTGCCACACGGCGAGCTACACGTGCGCCGTCGCCGCGGGCCGGGCCCTGCAGGGCGAGGACGTGAGCCGGCTCGCCGACGCGGTCGAGCGCGAGCTTCGCGAGGAGCCACTCGACGTCTCACCGCACCAGCGCTTCGCGGTCGTGGGGGCGGGCCGCGACGAGCCGACCGTGCTCGAGGCGGCGCTCAAGCTCCGCGAGGGCGCGCACGTCGCGACGGAGACGCACCAGACCGAGCAGCTCCTCCACGGGCACCTCGCCGCGATCGACCCGTCGGTGCGGGTCTTCGTCCTCGAGGGCGAGGGAAGGGCGGCCGAGCGGGCGCTCGACGCGATGCGCGCTCTCGGCGAGATCGGGTGCGTCGCCGAGCTCGTCGCGACGAGCGACCCGGTCGTGGACATCGTCCGCTTCCAGCGGCTGACCTGCGACCTCGCGGAGGCGCGCGGGATCGACCCGGACCTGATCCGCTGGGACGAGGAGCCCTGGGACCGGGCTCGCAAGGCGACCTGAGTCAGCGGTCCTCGAGCCGGTAGACGAAGCGGAGCGCCTGCCAGCGCTCGTCGATCGAGCACGACTTGTTGTCGACGAGGCCGTGCGCGAGGCCGATCTCCTGCACCGCCGCGAAGTCGAGGTCGCCCTCGATGCGTGCGGCCTTCTTCGGCCACGCGATCCAGAGGCCGTCGGCGGGGTCGAGGGTCGCCTTCAGGGCGGGGAAGCGCCGCTCGAGCTCGGCTCGCGAGGTCGTGAAGAAGACGACGACGCCTGCGCCAGGCTTCGCGCCGAGCTTCTGCGAGAGCGGCGGAGGAGGACGGTGAGGGTCTGACTTCAGTCTGACCCTCACTCCGCTTCCCCGCGGCCATGCCAGATCGCGAGGAGCTCGGCCTCGCGCTCGGAGGAGAGCCCGGCGGCGTCCGTCGTCTCCGCCTGCTCCAGCGTGGCGCGCACCGTGTCCGCCAGCGGCCGGAACGCGAGCCCGGCGCCGACGGCGCGCGAGACGTCGACCCGGTCGGCGGCAGCCATCGTCGGATCGGCGATCCAGAGCGGGAGCTCCATCCACTCGCCGACGCCGTGCTCGAGGAGGAACGCGTCGTTGACCCAGGTGACCGTCGCGTCGCTCCCGGACACCGAGCGGCACGTGCCGAGGAGCTCCGCGAAGGAGACGCCGGGGTGCGTCGCGTTGTACGTGCCGGCGATGCCGTCCTCGCAGAGCGCGATCGTCCAGGCTGCGAGGTCGCGGACGTCGATCACCTGCGTCGGCCGCTCGGGCGGTCCCGGCGCGAGCACCTCTCCGCCGCGCCCGACGCGGTGCGGCCAGTACGTGTACCGCCCCGTCGGGTCGTGGGGGCCGACGATGAGCCCGGGCCGGATCACGAGCGCGCGCCCGTCGAAGACGTCGCGCACTGCCTGCTCGCAGAGCGCCTTGAGCGCGCCGTAGCTCTCCCCCGTGACCTCGTCGTCGGGGAGGTCGCCGAGCTCCGCGACGGCGCTCTCCTCGTTCGTCGGGACGCTGAAGTCCGCGTAGACGGAGATGCTCGAGACGAAGCAGTAGTGCCCGGACCCGGCGAGCGCCTCGGCGGAGGCCCGGACGACCCGTGGGAGGTACCCGCAGGTGTCGATCACGACGTCCCACGTCCGCCCGCTCAGCCCGTCGAGCCCGCCGTCGCGATCGCCGACGATCCGCTCGACCTCCGGGTAGAGGTCGGGGTTGGTTCGGCCGCGGTTGAAGAGCGTCAGCTCGTGTCCGCGCTCGAGCGCCGCGTCCGCGAGCGCGCGGCCGAGGAACCTCGGCCCGCCGAGCAGGAGGACCTTCACGTGAGGTCGGCGAGGCCGGCGAGAAGCCGGTCGACTTCGTCCTCGGTGTTGTAGTGGACGATCCCGGCGCGGACGGCGCCCTCGTCGAGGCCGAGGTGGCGCATCGTCTCGACGGCGTAGTAGTCGCCGTGCCAGACGGCGACGTCGCGACCGGCGAGGAACGTCGCGACCTCCTCGGGCGAGCGCCCCGGGACGTTGAAGCAGAAGGTGGGCACGCGGCCCTCCAGCGAGCCGATCCCGTAGAGCTCGATCGCGTCCGAGAGGCCGGCGAGGAAGCGCTCGCCGAGTGCCCGCTCGTGGGAGACGATCGCGTCCCAGCCGAGGGAGTGGAGGTAGTCCACGGCCGCGACGAAGCCGGCGAGGAGCTCGTGCTGCGACGTCCCGAGCTCGAAGCGGTGGCCGACCGGGAAGTCGGCAGCCGGGCGCACCTTGTACGGACGCCACGATGCGAGCAGGTCGCGCTTCCCGTACGCGAGCCCCATGTGCGGGCCGAAGAACTTGTACGGCGAGCAGACGAGGACGTCGACGTCCCAGGCGGTGACGTCGATCGGCCCGTGCGGCGCGTAGTGGACGGCGTCCGCCCAGGCCAGGGCACCGGCGTCGTGTGCCAGCCGAACGACGCGCCGCACGTCCGGTGTGGTACCCACGGAGTTCGCCGCGACGGGGAACGCGACGACGCGCGTGCGGTCAGTGAGCTGCCGCTCCAGGTCTGCGTAGTCGAGCTCCAGGTCCCCGGTCAGGCCGGCCACGCGAACCGTCACGTCCAGGTCGTGGGCGATCTCGAGCCATGGAGAGACGTTCGCGTCGTGGTCGAGCGCCGTGTAGACGATCTCGTCGCCTGGCCGAAGAGTGCGCGCAAAAGCCCTTGTCAGCAGGAAGTTCATGGCCGTCATGCTCTGCCCGAACGCCGTCTCGTCGGGCGCGCAGCCGAGGAACGATGCGGCCTTCTCGTGCGCCAGGGCCACGAGCTCGACGGTTCGCGTGCTCGTCTCGTACGGCGCTCCGACGTTAGCGTTGTCGTGCCGCAGGTAGCGCGAGATCGCGTCGATCACCTCGTCCGGGCACTGAGTGCCTCCGGGGCCGTCGAAGAAGGCGAGTCGCCGGTCGAGCGCCGAGAAGCGCGACCGGACGGCCGCGACGTCGAGCGCCGCGACGCTCACCTGACCTGCTCGCCGTTCAGAACCCAGCGGTAGGTTGGCTTCGCCGTCAGGGAGTTTCCGACGAAGCAGCCCGCTTCCGCCTTGTCGAGCAGATCCTGGACCGTCTCGGGGTCGGGGGCCGGGGCGAGCTGCACGTCGAACGTCGCCTCGATCTCGACGAACGCGTAGCGGCCGTCCTCCTCCCGCTTCGTGACGACGCCGTGCGCGCTTCCCGAGCCGGTCACGTTCGACCCGGCGCGCCGTGCCGCGTAGTCCATGCTCGCGAGCGTGCAGCGAACGAGCCCGGCCAGCACGTAGTGCTCGGCCCACCACTCGGCCTCGCGCGGCAGCGGTGTCCCTCCCAGCGCGCTCCGGGCGACGCGGTCGCGATCGACGGTGACGTCGAACTCGTGGACTCGTGGGCGCGTCGCCATGGCCTGAGCCTACCCCCGCCGTCCGAACCGTCGCCTAGGGTGCGTGCCCGTGGAGCGGCTCCGGACGCTCAGCGAGGCCGAGTGCTACGAGCGCTGTTACGGCTGGCGCCACTCCGAGGACACCGTGAAGCTCCTCCATCGCCCCCGCGCCCCCGAAGAGCCTGCCCCGGACGTCGGCGAGCGCCTTCGCATGCTGCTCGAGCTGCGACTCGACGCGCGCGAAGTCGAAGCGGCCTGACCGAGTCGGCCGTCCCGGACGTCCTCGCGCCCGGACTGCGGGTCGTCTTCTGCGGGATCAACCCCGGGCGCGCGAGCGCGGCCGCCGGCGCCCACTTCGCGAACCCGCGCAACGACTTCTGGCGGTTGCTCCACGCGGCCGGGTTCACGCCGCGGCTCTTCGAGCCGCGGGAGCAGTTCGACCTCCTGCAGCTCGGGATCGGGCTCACGAACGCGGCCCGGCGCACGACGCGCGGCTCCGGCGAGCTGCGCGCGGCCGACTTCGCAGGCGCGGAGGAGCGGCTCGAGCGGCTCGCCTTCGAGCTCCGGCCGGGCGTCGTCGCCTTCGTCGGGAAGGCTGGGTACCAGGGAGCGTTCCGCGAGCGCCCCGAGCTCGGCGTGCAGGAGCGGAAGCTCGCGGAGTCCACGGTCTTCGTGCTGCCCTCGACGTCCCCGGCGAACGCAGCGGTCCCGTGGCAGGAGCGGCTCCGCTGGTTTCGGATGCTGCACGATCTCGTGGGGTGACGGAGCCTCGCCTGCGGGTCGCTGCGCGGGCGATCGTCCTCGACGAGAGCGATCGCGTCCTCCTCGTCTGCGGTCGGAGAGACCCCGAGTGGTGGCTCACGACCGGCGGGGGGATGGAGGCAGGCGAGACCGACGAGGACACGCTCCGGCGCGAGCTCTTCGAGGAGGCGGGCCTCGTCGGGTTCGAGCTCGGCCCGCTCGTGTGGACGCGTACCGTGCTCGGCTCGCTCGCCGGCGGCCGCTGGGACGGCCAAGCCGAGCGCTTCTACCTCGTCCGCACGCGCTCGTTCGACCCGGTCCCCGGCCTCTGCTGGGACGAGCTGCGCCGCGAGGGGATGCACGACGTTCGCTGGTGGACGCTCGACGAGCTGGAGGCGACGGAGGCAACCCTCTCCCCGCGCCGCCTCCCGGTCCTGCTCCGCGAGCTCGTCGCGGACGGCCCGCCTGCGGAGCCGATCGACGTCGGCCTCTAGCCGGCTCGCTCGACGTACCTGCCGAGGACGACGTCCCAGCCCGAGTCGTAGCTCGCGCGCTTCGTCTCGCCGGCCTCCGCCAGCCTCTCCCAGCCGCGGTGCTCGAGCTCGACCCGCGTGCCGCCGCCCTCGGGGAGGAAGCGCACCTCCACCTCGGTCGGCGACGCCTCGGCGTTCAGGATGTTCCACGCGAGGACGAGCCGGCCTGGCGGCTCCCACTCGAGCACCGTCGCCCAGTGGCCCCGCTCTCCCGACGTCGAGACCTCGTACACCTCGCCGCCGACCCCGGGCTCGAAGACGATCTCGGAGACCGTCTCGTGGATGGAGTGGGACTCGACGGGCCACCAGCTGAGCGCGTCCGCGGTGAAGATGCGGAACGCCTCCTCGACCGCGCACTCCACGGTCACCGTCTTCCGAACGACCTCGATCACGAGCGCATCGCTCATCGTGACTCTCCTCTCGCGTCGGCTGCTGCCTTGAATCGCGCCAGTGCCTCGCTCCAGAAGCCGTCGACCCAGTCCCGGAGCACCCGGACTCCCGCCGTGTCGAGCTCGTAGAGGTTCCTCGTGCCCTGGCGCCGATGGGTCACGAGGCCTGCGTCCTCGAGCACCCTGAGGTGCTGCGACACCGCCGGCCGGCTCACGGGAAGCTCGCCTGCGAGCTCGCCCACGGCGCGCGGGCCGGACCGGAGCAGCTCGAAGACGTGCCTCCGGGTGGGATCGCCGAGGGCGTCGAGCGGATGTGGGTTAGCAGACACTTACCGTAAGTTACTACTTACGAATCTGCCCGTCAACCCCTCCACCGGTTGGTGATCGGCGTCCGCCGGTCGCGTCCGAACGCCTTCGGCCGCAGCTTCACGCCGGGCGGCGCCTGCCGGCGCTTGTACTCGGCGCGGTCGACGAGGGCGACCGCGCGCTCGACGACGGCGGGGTCGAACTCGGCGAGGAGCTCCTCGCGCGAGCGATCCTCCTCGACGTACGCCTCGAGGACGGGGTCGAGGGCGTCGTACGGCGGGATCGAGTCCGAGTCGCGCTGATCCTCGCGCAGCTCGGCGCTCGGGGCCCGCTCGATGACGCTCCTCGGGATCAGCTCGCGCCCCGCCCGCTCGTTCAGGTACTCGGCCAGGCGGTACACGTCCGTCTTGAACACGTCCTTGAGCAGCGCGAAGCCCCCGACCATGTCGCCGTACAGCGTCGAGTAGCCGACCGCGAGCTCCGACTTGTTCCCGGTCGAGACGACGAGCCAGCCGTAGGTGTTCGAGAGGGCCATGAGGAGCACGCCGCGAACGCGCGCCTGGACGTTCTCCGCCGCGAGCCCCGCGAGCCCGCCCGCGATCTCCGCGTCGAGCGCGTCGTGGAACGCGAGCACCGCGGGCTCGATCGGGATCTCCCGGAACGCGCAGCCGAGGCTCTCCGCCGTGCGCCTCGCGTCGCTCCGCGTTCCCTCGGAGGAGAACCGCGAGGGCATCGAGATGCAGTGGACGCGGTCCGCGCCGAGCGCGTCCACGCAGAGCGCGGCCGTGAGCGCCGAGTCGATCCCGCCCGACAGGCCGACGACGACCTCCTCGAACCCGTTCTTCGCGACGTAGTCGCGCAGGCCGAGCGTCAGCGCGCGGCGCATCTGCTCGAGCTCGGGCTCGAACGACGCGATGCGTGCCTCGACCATGCCGCTCACCGGAGCGAGCGGCCCGAGCTCGACCACCTCGACCTCGGGGACGGAGTCGCGGGTCCGGTCGAGCTCACGCCTGCGGACGTCGCGTAGCCGCCGTCCCATCGCGTCCGCGGGCTCGACGTCGACGACGAGCAGGTGCTCCTCGAACCCGGGCGCCCGCGCGACGACCTCGCCCGCGTCGTCGAGGACGACCGAGTGGCCGTCGAAGACGAGCTCGTCCTGACCGCCGACGAGGTTGCAGAAGGCGAGGTAGGAGCTCGTGTCGCGCGCGCGCGTCACGAGCATCTCCTCGCGCTCCTCCGCCTTCCCGACGTGGAACGGCGAGGCCGACAGGTTGACGACGAGCTGCGCCCCGGCGAGCGCGAGGTCGGTCGCGGGCGGCCCCGGCTGCCAGATGTCCTCGCAGATGGTCGGCCCCACGCTCGTCTCGCCGAGGCGGAGCAGGACGAGGTCCCGGCCGGGGGCGAAGTACCGGTGCTCGTCGAAGACGCCGTAGTTCGGCAGGTAGTGCTTCCGGTACACGGCGCGCACGCGCCCGCCGGCGCAGACGGCGCACGCGTTGGCGAGGTCGAGGTCGAACCAGGGCGTGCCGACGAGCGCGACGATCCCGTCCGTCGCCGCCGCGACCTCCTCGAGCGACTCGCGGGCGGCCCGTACGAACGCCGGGCGCAGGAGCAGGTCCTCGGGCGGGTAGCCCGTGGTCGCGAGCTCGGGGAAGAGGACGAGGTGGGCGCCCGCGGCACGCGCCTCGGCGACGCCGTCGAGGATCTTCGAGCGGTTGCCGTCGAGGTCCCCGACGACGACGTCGATCTGGGCGAGGGCGACCCTCAGGGTTTTCGCCTCTCAGTCACAAACTCGGATTCTACTAGGCTCGCCGTCGTGGAGATCGTCTTCGAGAGGCGCTACCGGGGGCCGCTCACCTCTGCGAACGGCGGCTACGCGTGCGGGCGCCTGGCCGCGTATGTCGACGCGCCAGAGGTGGAGGTCACGCTGCGGCTGCCGCCGCCGCTCGAGCGCCCGCTCGAGGTCCGGCGGGACGGCGACGCGGTCCTCCTGCTCGACGGCGTCTCGGTCGTCGCCGAGGCGCGGCCCTCGTCGGTGGACCTCGAGGCGCCGGCGCCCGTCTCGCTCGCGGACGCTCGCCTCGCCGCGGCGAGGCACGTGCGCGTCGGCGACCCCGTCTTCCACGAGTGCTTCGTGTGCGGGATCCGCGAGGAGGGCGACGGCCTCCGGGTCTACGCAGGCCCGGTGGAGGGGCGGGAGCCGCTGCTCGCCGCGCCGGCGACGCTCCCGGAGGCCGCGGCCGAGCTCGTGTGGGCGGCGATCGACTGCCCCGGCGCGTACGCCGTGGGCGCGGCCGGGCGCGGCAGCGTCGTCCTCGGCCGCATGACGGCGCGCGTCGACGTCGTCCCCCGGGCCGGCGAGACGTGCGTCGCCGTCGCGTGGCCGCTCGGCGAGGACGGCCGCAAGCTGTACGCGGGAACCGCGCTCTTCTCCACCGATGGTGAGCTCTACGGGGTAGCGCGGCAGGTCTGGATTCAGCCGCGCTAGAGGCCGCGCGAGCGGCCGCGCTCGAGGCCCCGCTGGAGGTGGTGCGCGCGCTCGCGCGCTCGCGCGAACCTGCAACGAAACCCGCGCAAGTTACAAGTTGTCACATGCGCCGCATGCGGCCTCGTACCGCGGCCGCCGCCGCGCAGAGCAGGGGAAACCTGCGCAAGTTGCAAGTTGTCACTTGCGTTGTCGGCAGCCGCGGGTGCCGGCTGGGCGGGGAAGGACGCCGCTACCGCGGCGTGAGGGCGATCATGAGCCCGCCGTCGTCGTCGTACGCGGGGAAGAAGTCCGCGGTCACGCGCTTCCCGATCCCGGCGCTCGTGCGGATCTCGAGCTCCTGGCCCAGCTTGCGCACGCCCCACTCCCGCACGACGTCGATCGCGGAGCCGTCGGAGAGCGCGAGCGCCTCGGCGACCTCGCGCCCGATGAGGTCGCCCTCGCGGTACCCGGTGAGCTCGAACACGCCCCGCCCGACCGCGAGCACGCGGGCGTCGCGGTCGCAGACGACGAGCCCGGTCTCGGGCGCCGGGTAGTAGTCCTCGAGCAGCTCGAACAGGAACCCGAAGCCGCAGCTCCGGCACTGGACGGCCTGGGACGAGAAGCCCTCGCGCCCGTCGAGGTCGACCGACCGCTCCTTGCAGTTCGGGCAGATGAAGAACGGCACGCGCGCAGGGTACGTGCTGCGCTCGCGGGTGCCGGCGCTTCAGCGCTGCAGGCGGATCGCGTTCAGGTCGCTCGCGACGATCTCGTCGGCGCGCCGGACGAGCTCCTCGATGTCGTCGTGCTCGGCGTGCAGGTAGCGGCCCGCGAGGGCGTCGGCGCGGCCGGAGGCGAGGACGCGGACGAGGCGCGGCGCCAGCTCCGGCGGCGTCCAGGGGGCGTCGTCGGGGAACCACCCCTCGGTCATCGCCGTCCTCACGAGCCCGGGGCTGATGAAGAAGACCGGGATGCGCCCCGCGAGCTCTCCGGCGAGGGTCTCGCCGTAGCGCGCGACGGCTGCCTTGCTCGACGCGTAGGCAGTCCGCCGTATCCCGGGCAGGTACGCGGCGCCGCTGGCGGTGATGACGATTCGCCCCGTCCCGCGCTCCAGCATCCGCGGGACGACCGCGCGGCAGCTCAGGTGGACGCCGAGCACGTTGACCTCGAAGACGCGCCACCAGGCCTCGACCGGAGCCTCCCAGGTCGCCTCCTCGGGGTTGCCGGTGCCCGCGTTCGCGACGAGGAGGGCGATCGGCCCGAGCTCGGCCTCGACGCGCTCGACCCAGGCCTCGACGTCGGCGCGCCGGCTCACGTCGCCGACGAGGCCGAGGCCGCCGATCTCCGCGGCGACCGCCTGCACCTGCTCCGGCGTGCGGCCGGTGACGGCGACGATCATGCCCGCGTCCGTCAGCTCGCGCGCGATTCCGGCGCCGATCCCACGCCCACCGCCGGTCACGAGGGCGACGCCGGTCAGCTGGTCAGACGGCACGCGGGATCTCCTCCAGCGCGTCCGGGTTCTCGAGGGTCGAGAGGTCGCCCGGATCCTGGCCGAGCGCCCTCGCGCGCACCGCCCGGCGGACGACCTTCGCGCTCCGCGTCTTCGGGAGCGCCCGCACGAAGACGACCCGCTCCGGGGCGAAGGCCTTCCCGAGCTCCTCGACGACCGCGTCGGTGACCTCCTGCTCCGTCGTCTCGGCGCCCGGCGCGAGCACGCAGTAGAGCCAGGCGACCTCGCCCTTGACCTCGTGGGGGATCCCCACCGCGGCCGCCTCCACGACCGCAGTGTGCCCGACGGCCGCGGACTCGAGCTCGGCGGGGCCGATCCGCTTGCCGGCGATGTTGAGCGTGTCGTCGGAGCGCCCGTGCAGGAACCAGTACCCGTCCTCGTCGACGGAGGCCCAGTCGCCGTGCGTCCAGACGCCCGGGAACCGGCGCCAGTACGTCTCGAGGTAGCGCTCGGGGTCGCCCCAGATCCCGCGGGTCATTCCCGGCCAGGGGCGCTTGCACACGAGCTCGCCCACCTCGCCCCGCACCGGCCGCCCGTGGTCGTCGAAGACGTCCATGTCCTCGCCGAGCGCGGGGAAGCCGAGCGAGACCGGCTTCGTCGGGCGCAGCATCGTCACGGACAGGAAGCAGGCGCCGACCTCGGTGCCTCCCGAGCAGTTGACGATGGGGATGCGCCCCTTGCCGCAGACGTGCTCGTCGAGCCAGTCGTAGGGCCCGCGGTTCCACGGCTCCCCGGTCGTGACGACCGAGCGCAGGGAGGAGAGGTCGGCGTCGGGGTCGCCGTGCGGGATCAGCGCGCGCACGAGCGTCGGCGACACGCCGAGCATCGTGACCCGCTCCGCCTCGACGAGCTCCCACACGCGATCGTGCGGGAAGTCGGGGGCGCCCTCCATGAAGACCACCGTCGAGCCGCATGCCATCGCGCCCACGACCGTCCACGGGCCCATGATCCAGCCCATGTCCGTGCAGAAGAGGACGCGGTCGTCCGTCCGCAGGTCGGCCTGGTACGCGGTCTCGCGGGCGATCGAGACGAGGAACCCGCCCTGGACGTGCACGGCGCCCTTCGGCTTCCCGGTCGTCCCGGACGTGTAGGCGATGAGGTAGGGCGCCTCGCTCTCGACCTCCACGGGCTCGAGAGTCCCGGGCTGCGCGGAGACGACGTCGTCCCACCAGAGGTCGCGGCCGGGCGTCATCGGGCACGTCCCGCCGGCTCGTCTCCAGACGACGACGCGCTCGACGCCTGGCGCGTCCTCCAGCGCCTCGTCGAGGACCTCCTTCATGGGGACGAGCTTCCCCCGCCGGTACGAGGCGTCCGCGGTGAGCACGAGCTTGGCTCCGGCGTCGGCGAGCCGCGAGGAGACGGCCGGCCCGGCGAACCCGGAGAAGACCGGGACCTGGACGGCGCCGAGGTGCGCGCACGCGTGCGACGCGATCGCCGCCTCCGGTGCCATGGGGAGGAAGGTCCCGACGACGTCACCCTCCTCGATGCCGAGCTCCCGAAGCGCTTCCGCGAGGCGCCGCACCTCGAGCGAGAGCTCGGCCCAGGTCAGCGACCGCCGCTCGCCCACCTCGGGCGCCCAGACCGCGGCCTCCTCGTCCGGGCGCTCCCGCGCCCAGCGATGCACGCACGCGTCGGCGACGTTCAGCCGGGCGCCGAGGAACCACGTCGCCCACTCCGGCCCGCGGGAGTCGTCGAGCACCCGGTCCCAGTGCCGCGCGAGCGGGATGCCAAGGTCGTCCATCACCGCGCGCCAGAAGCGGTCGGGCTCCTCGATCGAGACGCGGTGGAGATCGTCGTACCCGTCGCAGCCCAGGCGTCGCGCGAGGCGGGCGACGTTCGCGCGCGCGAGCTGCTCGTCGCTCGGCACCCAGGTGAAGGGGCCTTGCGCGCGTGAGTTAGCAGCTGCTAGCTTAGTGTCCACTAACTTATCGACTGGAGAGGATGCATGAAGGCACGGATCTTCGCAGAGGAGAACCGGAAGTGGCTCACACTGGCGGCCGTCTCGGTCGGCCTGTTCATGATCATGCTCGACAACACGGTCGTGAACGTGGCGCTGCCGTCGATCGAGCGCGACCTGCACGCCGACCTCTCGGAGCTCCAGTGGATCGTCACCGGCTACGCCCTCACGTTCGCGGCCCTCATGCTCGTCGGCGGGAAGGTCGCCGACGCGTACGGCCGGCGGCTGATCTTCGTCGTCGGGATCGTCGTCTTCACCGTCGCCTCGCTCCTCTGCGGGCTCGCGAGCACGAGCGAGATGCTCATCGGCGCCCGCGTGCTGCAGGGCGCCGGCGCTGCCCTGATGAACCCCGCCACGCTCTCCATCATCGCCGCGACGTTCCCGCCCCGGGAGCGCGGCGCCGCGATCGGGATCTGGGCCGGGGTGTCGGCGCTCGCTCTCGCGATCGGCCCCCTCGTCGGCGGGCTGATCACGGAGCACCTTGACTGGAGCTGGATCTTCTTCATCAACGTCCCGATCGGCATCCTCGGCGTGGTCGCGAGCTTCCTGCTCATCGACGAGTCGCGAGACGAGACCCACGAGCGCCTCGACCTCCCGGGCCTCGCGACGTCCGGGCTCGGGCTGTTCGCGCTCACGTACGGGCTGATCGAGGCGAACTCGTACGGCTGGACCTCGCCGAGGATCCTCGGCTCGTTCGCCGTCGCGGCGGTCGCGCTGACCGCCTTCGTGCTCCTCGAGCGCCACCAGCGAGCGCCGATGCTCCCGCTCGAGTTCTTCCGGAACCGCACGTACACCGGCGCGAACCTCACCATGCTCCTCGTCGCGCTCGCCATGTTCGGGGTGTTCTTCTTCGTCTCCCTCTACATGCAGAACATCCTCGGCTACTCGCCGGTGCAGGCGGGCGCTGCGTTCCTGCCGATGACCGTGCTGATTATCCTCGTCGCGCCGATGGCGGGGAGGGCAGCCGACCGGTTCGGCTCGAGGGGGCTGATGACGGCAGGCATGGCGCTCATCTCGTTCCAGCTCTTCCTCTTCTCCCAGCTCGGTGCCGATGCCACTTACTGGCATCTCCTGCCGTCGCTCCTCATCGGCGGGGTCGGGATGGCCTTGACGATGACTCCGAGCGCGGCCGCAGCGACGCGCGCGGTCCCCGTCGACAAGGCCGGCATCGGCTCGGCGGTGCTCAACACCTCGCGGCAGGTCGGCGGGACGATGGGCATCGCCGTGATGGGTGCAGTCGTGGCGTCGCAGATGGGCGCCGTCCCGGATCCGGCCGGGTTCATGGACGGCTTCGAGCGGGCGCTGCTCGTCGCCGGCGTGGTCGCCGCCGCAGGAGCGGTCGTCGCGTTCACCCTCGTGCGACCGCACGAGGAGGCCGGGCGGCCCCCGGATGGGGTCGCGCCGGAGCCGGCGGCGTGAAGCCTGGAACGGCGGCGCGGCTCCCTGCGGCCGAGAGGCGGAGGGCGATCGTCGACGCTGCGCTGCGCGTGTTCTCGGAGGGGAGCTACGCAGGGGCCACGACCGCCGACATCGCGCGTGCGGCGGGAATCTCGGAGCCGATCCTGTACCGGCACTTCGCGTCGAAGCGCGACCTCTACTTCGCGTGCCTCGACGAGGCGTGGAGACGGATCCGCGTGCGCATCGAGTCGCAGATCGACGAGCTCGGTCCCGTCGCGGGGCTGCGCTCGATCACGCCGGCCGCGCTCCGTGAGACGCGGTTCCTCCTCCCGAGCCTGTGGCTCCAGGCGATCACCGAGGCCGGGGAGGACCCGGAGATCCGCAAGCACGTCCGCCGGCACATGCGGGAGGTGCACGGCTTCTTCGCCGACTTCGTGCGGCGCATGCAGGAGGCGGGGGTCGTGCACCGGGACCGGGACGCGGACGCCGAGGCGTGGATCTTCGTCGGTGCGATCATGCTCGTCTCCGTCGCGGACCGGCTCGGAGGCCTCCTCTCGGCCGAGGACTTCGCCGCGATCCTCGAGCAACGCCACCGCTGGCTCGCCGGCGAGCACTGAGCCGTGGAGTAGGGGCCGAGGCCGGAGGGCACTCCATGTGCCCGGGAGGCTGAGTGCGGCTGAGCCGTGACGGGCGGCGAAGGAGGGGGCTGACGGGGGAACCATGGGTTCCCCCGTCAGGGCTGAGCGCGTCGCCGCGCTCCTCGAGCAGGGCCACCGCTGGCTCTCGGGCTCGCGCTGAGCGATGGAGCAGGGGCCGAGGCCGGAGGGCACTCCATGTGCCCGGGAGGCTGAGTGCGGCTGAGCCGTGACGGGCGGCGAAGGAGGGGGCTGACGGGGGAACCATGGGTTCCCCCGTCATGTGAAAACGCCCCCGGCTGCGGCTCCGGGGGCGTTTTCCGTTCGAGGCGACCCCTTCCCGGGTCGGCGAGCCGGAGAGTCGTGGCTCTGCGGCCCAGCCACGCTCTTCCTGCGCCCGCCGGCTGCTCCGGCGGTGGTGCCACGCATCCGATCTGGCGTCCGATCGGTGCGGTGTGGGCCTGACTATAGGGGCCAGGTCCGAAAAAGTCAAGTAGCTCTGTCAAGTGATTTCAAGTATGCTTGGTTGACCCAGGAGCACCCGGCCACATCCCCCTCCCGGGGGAGCGCGTCCGGCGTCTTCCTCGGGTTGACTGGGATGGGAATGACCGAGCAGCCGCGCACGCCCACGATGGTCTCCGACACGGCTTCGCCTGCCGGCGTCCGGACGAGCGCAGCCCGGGTCGGCGAGCGCGTCCGGGAGCTCCGCGTCGCGGCCGGCCTCACCCAGAGCCAGCTCGCCGCCGGACGCTTCTCGAAGGAGTACATCAGCCAGATCGAGCGCGGCAAGACGCGCCCGACGGAGGCGACGCTCGCGATCCTCGCCGAGCAGCTCGGCGTCGACGCGTCCTTCCTCGCGTCGGGTGTCTCCACCGAGGAGCGCACGATGGTGGAGGCGGAGCTCTCCCGCGCCGAGGCGCTGCTCGAGGCCCATCGCTACGAGGAGTCGCTCGAGGTCGTCGAGGGCATCCGGCCGAACGTCGAGCGGGCCGGGGTCGCGTCGCTCGAGGTGCGGTCGCTCGCGATCGAGGCGTGGGCGCTCCAGGAGGTCGGCGCTCAGCGGGAGGCGATCGAGCTCCTTCAGCGCGCGCGCGGCCTCGCCGAGCGGCCCGAGTTCTCCGACCTCGACCGGGCGGACCTCCTGTTCCGGCTCGGCGTGTGCCGGTACAAGCTCTCGAGCATCTCGAGCGCGATCGCGCTCTTCGACGAGGCGCTGGAGCTCGCCGAGCGCAGCGGCCTTCCGGCGGACGTGCTCCGCTCGGACGTGCTGCAGTGGCGGTCGCGGTGCCACCGCCGCCTGCGCGACTACGTCGCCGCCCGCGACGACGTCGAGCGCTCGCTCGAGCTCGCGCAGGACGTGGGCGACCGAGCGTCGATCGCGAACGCGTACTTCCAGGCGTCGCTCATCGCGCAGCGCCAGGGGCACTACGTGCTCTCGCGCAGCTACGCGCAGCGCGCGAAGGAGCTGTACGGGCAGCTGAACGACGAGCGCAACGTCGGTCGGCTGCTGCTGATGCTCGGCGGCCTCACGCTCATGCTGGGTGACGAGGAGAACGCCGTCGAGCACTTGAAGGCGTCCTATGCACGGGCGCTGGACTCGGATTCCCCTGCCGACGCCGCTCAGGCGCTCGAGGGGATAGCCAGGGTTCACCTGAACCGTGGCGAGTACGACCAGGCGGAGGACCTGGCCCGGCAGGCGTTGGGGCTCCTGCGGGACCGGGTGGACTACCTCCACGAAGTCAGTCCCTCGCAGCTCGTTCTGGGGCGAGCGTTGATGGAGCGGGGACGGCTCGACGAGGCGGAAGAGTGTTTCCGGGCGGCTGACGCGGCTGCTGAGCAGATGGCGTCGATCAGCCACCGGGCGGAGGCGTGGGTCGCACTGGGTGATCTCGCGGCGCGTCGAGGAGACGACCGCGGGGCCGCACGTCTCTACCGGAGTGCCGCCGAGGCACTTCAGGAAATCCGCTTCTAAGAGAGGAGGTCGCCATGAAGCCGAGGCTGCTGCTGCTGCTCGTCAACCTGGCCTTGCTGGCCGCTTGGCTTGGCAAGTTCGGGATGGCGTCCTGGCCCGACGGGAACTAGCCGAACCGCGGCTACACTCGGGCGCGTATGCGCCTCGCTGCGGCAGTGACCGCGCTGTCGTGCGTGCTCCTCGTCGGCTGCGGCGCCTCGGACGAGGAGCCTGCGACCGCGAGAGGAGCGGGTGGTGGCGAGACGCTCGAAGAGCTCTGGCGGGCTCCCGGCGACGACGTGGCCGTCGTCGCCGGGACCCAGAGTCACGGGCCCGGCGAGGTTCGCGTCTCGTTCCTCGTCGTGGACGCCGAGGGCCGTCCCGTCACGCTGCCGACGGCCCGCGTCTGGGTCGCCACCGCCCTCGATGCCGTGCCCTTCCTCGAGACCGAGGCGAAGCTCGAGCGGATCGGCGTCCCCGGGGGCGCCGAGGCGGACGCGAGCCACATCTACGTCGCCCGGTTGCGCCTGCCCAACCCCGGCACGTACTGGCTCCTCGCGGAGCCCGAAGGCGGCGGCGAGCAGGTGCAGGCGCTCGGGAACGTCGTCGTGCGGACGGAGAACCCGGAGCCCGACGTCGGCGATCCGGCTCCCCGCTCGGAGACCCCCACGATTCGCTCGACGGGCGGCGATCTCGCGAAGCTGACGACCCGGACGCCGCCGGACGAGACCTTGCTCGAGCACTCCGTCGCCGAGTCGCTCGACGCGCACGTCCCCTTCGTCGTCACCTTCGCGACTCCGAAGTTCTGCACGAGCAGGACGTGCGGGCCGACCGTGGACGTCGTCGAGGAGGTCGCGCGCCGGCTCGACGGGAGCGGCGTCCGCTTCATCCACGTCGAGGTCTACGAGGGCAACGACCCGACGAAGGGCCTCAATCGCTGGCTGCGCGAGTGGAAGCTCGACACGGAGCCGTGGACGTTCCTCGTCGACCGCGACGGCCGGATCGTCGAGCGGTTCGAGGGGGCGGTCTCGGTCAGGGAGCTCGAGGGCGCGGTCCTGGAGAAGCTCGCCACCGGCTGACCGTCGCGAGAGCCGTTGCTAGGCTCGCCGGCGAGGATGAGCGTCTCGACCTCCCACGTGCTCGTCACGACGGACTGGCTCGCAGAGCACCTCGACGACCCCTCCGTGGTCGTCGCCGAGGTCGACGAGGACCCGGACCTCTACGAGGACGGGCACATCCCGGGGGCGGTCAAGCTCCACTGGAAGGAAGACCTCCAGCACGCGCTCGTCCGCGACGTCGTCCCCAGGGAGCAGTTCGAGCGCCTCATGAGCGAGCGCGGGATCTCGAACGACACGACCGTCGTGCTCTACGGGGACAAGAACAACTGGTTCGCGGCGTACGCGTACTGGTACCTCAAGGTCTACGGGCACCGCGACGTCCGCCTGCTCGACGGCGGCAGGCAGAAGTGGATCGACGAGGGCCGGGGGCTCACGATCGCGCTGCCGCGGCCTGCGCCCGCCTCGTACACGGCGCCGGAGCTCGACGAGTCCATCCGCGTCCGGCGCGACGACGTCCTCGCCGGTCTCGATGACCCCGGGGTCGTGCTCGTGGACGTCCGTAGCCCGCAGGAGTACGCGGGCGAGCTCGTCGCTCCCCCCGGGTACGAGCAGGAGGGCGCGTCGCGCTCGGGCCACATCCCGGGGGCACGGTCGATCCCGTGGGCGACCGCGGTCCGGGACGACGGCACCTTCAAGAACCTCGACGAGCTGCGCGAGATCTACGCCTCCCAGGGCGTCACCCCCGACAAGGAGGTTCGCGCGTACTGCCGGATCGGCGAGCGGTCGGCGCACACGTGGTTCGTGCTCCGCGAGCTGCTCGGCTACGAGCGGGTGCGGAACTACGACGGGTCCTGGACGGAGTGGGGGAACCTCGTCGACGTCCCGATCGAGAAGTAACGCGCGGCCGACGCCGCCAGGGCTCGACGCGTCGCGTCAGACCTCGTCGCCGACGCGCTCGACGACGATGTTCGGCACGCGCGCCTTCGGGCTCAGGCGGAGGACGGCGCGCACGAGCTCGACGATGTCCTCCGGCTGGATCTGCTCCTCGTCCGGGAGCCCCGTCCACTCGGTCATCCTCGTCGCGACGAAGGCGGGCGAGATCGCGGTCGCGCGCACGCCGTGCTCGGCCTCCTCGCGGTTCAGCGAGCGCGTGAAGGCGATGAGCGCCGCCTTCGTCGCCCCGTAGACGGCGAGCCCGGGGGTCGGGATCGTCCCGGCGATCGATGCGAGCGTGATCACGTGGCCGTGGGAGGCGCGAAGGAGAGGGAGCGCCTCGCGGGTCACGACGAGCGTCGCGCGCAGGTTCACGTCGAGCTGGAGGCCGATGCGCTTCGTGTCCTGCTCCGCGAACGACCCGCCGATCCCGATGCCGGCCGAGTTGACGAGCACGCTCAGCCCGCCGTAGCGCTCGGCGTGCGCGGCGACAGCGCGAACGCACTCGTCGGGATCGCCGAGGTTCGCCGCCACCGCCAGGGCGCCGAGCTCGGAGGCCGCCTCGGCGAGAGGCTCGGGCCGGCGTGCCACGAGGGTGAGCTCGTACCCGTCCTCGCGCAGCATGCGCGCGAGCGCGAGCCCGATCCCGGAGGAGCCGCCGGTGACGAGTGCCGACCTCACGGCTGCGAGTCTAGGGTCAGGTCTTGATCCGTGCACGGTCATGCACGGATCAAGACCTGACCCCGAAGGATCAGCGGCCGCCGAGGGGGCGGCGGCCGCTGTCGTCAGGGGAGAGGAGAAGGGGACGGATCTCTCCGCACGTCGGGTTCGTCTCGGAGGCGTGTTCTCCTTCCGCCTAGAGTTGCGGCGTGGACACCGTTCCGCTGACCTCGCTCGCACGCGCCGGCGGGTGCGCCGCGAAGTACGCGGCGGGTCGGCTCGAGACGCTCCTCGCGGGCATCGCGCCCGTCCACGCGGAGGACCTCCTCGTCGGGCTCGACCCGGCGGACGACGCCGCGGTGTACCGGCTCGACGACGAGCGCGCGATCGTCTTCACCGTGGACTTCTTCCCGCCGCTCGTCGACGATCCGCGCACGTTCGGCGCGATCGCGGCCGCGAACGCCCTGAACGACGTGTTCGCGATGGGCGGCGCGCCGCTGCTCGCGCTCTCCGTCGCCGCCTTCCCCGAGGAGCTGCCGACGAGCGTGCTCGGCGACGTGCTCGCCGGCGCCGAGGAGAAGGTTCGCGAGGCGGGGGCGATCCTCGCGGGCGGGCACACGATTCGCGACGTCGAGCCGAAGTACGGCCTCGCCGTCGTCGGGACCGTCCACCCGGAGGGGATCTGGCCGAAAGCGGGCGCTCGGCCGGGCGACGTCCTCCTCCTGACGAAGCCGCTCGGGACGGGGATCGTGCTCCAGGCGGTGCGTGACGGCGTCGCGCCGCCCGGCGCGCTCGAGGCGGCGGTCGAGGCCATGACCGCGCTCAACCGGGCCGCTGCCGACCTCGTCCGGCCGTTCGCGCCGAGCGCGGTCACCGACGTCACCGGCTTCGGCCTCCTCGGCCATGCGCACGAGCTCGCGTCGCGGAGCGGCGTGCGCGTCGTCCTCGAGTCCGGGGCGCTCCCCGCGCTCCCGGGCGCGCGCGAGCTCGCCGAGTCCGGCGTTCGCACCGGCGGCGACCGGAGGAACCGCGACTTCGCGCAGGCCCACGTCGAGAGCGCGGCCGGCCCCGCGCTGGAGGCGCTCGCCTGGGATCCTCAGACGGCGGGCGGCCTCCTCGTCTCGGTGCCGGCTGAGCGTGCCGCCGTGCTCGAGGCGACGATCGCGCAGGCCGGGCTGCTCGCCGCGCGGATCGGCCGCGTGGAGGAGGGCGCCGGGGTCGCCCTGCTCGCGTGAGCGTCGCGGCCGTTCGCGCGCGCACGCTCTCGGCTAGGAGCTTTCTCCGGATCGCCGTCGCGTCCCTCGTCGCGCTCTTCCTCGTCGTCACCTCGGGGGCGTTCGTCCGCCTGACCGGCTCGGGCCTGGGGTGCGAGAACTGGCCCCGGTGCGGCGACAAGCCCTACCCGGAGCAGGGGTTCCACGCCTTCGTCGAGTTCGGGAACCGGATGGTGGCGCTCGTCGGCATCGTGCTCTCGCTCGTCACCCTGCTCGCGGCACGCAGGGTGGTCGGCCTCTCGCGCGGGGGCCGCCTCGCGGCGCTCGGCGCGTTTCTCGTCGCGGTCGCGCAGATCCCGATGGGAGGGATCACGATCGCGCTCGAGCTCCACCCGCTCGCGGTGATGGCGCACTTCCTCCTCGGGATCGCCGTGCTCGGCTTCGCCCTCGTCGCGGTGCTCGAGGGCTGGATCCTGCTGCGAGGCCTCGCTCCGCCCGCGGGGCCGCGCCGGCTCCGGCAGGTCGTGACCTTCCTCGGGCTGCCCGCGCTCGCCGCGCTCGTCGTGACCGGCGCCGTCGCGACCGCCTCCGGTCCGCACCCGGGCGCGAGCGAGGACGTGAAGCGCCTGGGCGTGGCGATCACCGAGACGGTGTACGTCCACGTCCGTGCCGCCGCCGCGGTCGGGATCGGCGTGCTCGTCGTGGGCTGGTTCCTGTGGCGGCTCCGGCCGACGTACCCGGGCATCGTCGGTCTCTGGCTCGCGCTCGTCGGCGTCCTCGTCCTCCAGGCGGTGCTGGGGGAGGTGCAGTACCGAAACGCCCTGCCCTGGGGCCTCGTGCTCGTGCACGTGTTCCTCGCCGCCACGATCTGGGCGCTGGGGCTCGCGCTCGCGTACGTGCTCTGGCGTCCGCCGAGGCCGCTGAGCCGGGGCCAGTAAGCTCACCCGGTGGAGCGCGAGCTCAGGATCTACGAGCGGCCGACGCTCGAGCGCCCCGTCCTCGTCGCCGCCTTCCGGGGCTGGAACGACGGCGGTCAGGCGGCGACGCTCGCGGCCGGGTACCTCGCGAGGCTCTGGGATGCCCGGAAGTTCGCGGACATCGACCCGGAGCTCTTCGTCGACTTCCAGGCGACGCGGCCGACGGTGTCGCTCGAGGAGGGGAGGACGCGGACGATCGAGTGGCCGGAGAACGCGTTCTACCGCGGCACGATCCTGGGCGCCGGCCGGGACGCGGTCATCCTCGTCGGCGTCGAGCCCAACTACCGCTGGCGCACGTTCTCGGAGCTCATCGCCGACCTCGCGCGCGACCTCGGCGTCGAGCTCGTGGTCACGCTCGGCGCGCTCCTCGCCGACGTCCCGCACACGCGGCCGGCCCCCGTGACGGGCGCGGCGACCGACCCCCAGCTCGTCGAGGAGCTCGGCCTCCAGCTCTCCCGCTACGAGGGGCCGACGGGGATCGTCGGCGTCCTCCTCGACGCCTGCAAGCGCGCCGGGATCCCGTCCGTCAGCCTGTGGGCGGCCGTCCCCCACTACGTGCAGCTCGCCCCGAGCCCGCGCGCCGCGCGCGCGCTGTGCGAGCGCCTCGCGGGAGTCCTCGGCGTCGAGATCGACGTCGGCGAGCTCGAGGAGGCGGAGAGGGAGTACGTCGAGCACGTCTCCGAGGCCGTCCTCGGCGACGCCGAGATGAGCGCCTACGTCGAGGAGCTCGAGCAGCGGGCGGACTCGCTCGACCTGCTCGAGCGCGAGGGCGACCTCGCCTCGGGGGAGGAGCTCGCCGACGAGATCACGCGCTTCCTCCGCGAGCGGGAGACCGGCGAGGGGACGCAGCCCGGCTCGGGCGGCGCCGGGTAGGGGGTCAGGCGAGCCCGCCGGCGGGCTCGTGGGCTGCGAGGTCGGCTGCCGGCGAGGGCTCCGGCCGACCGTCCCCAGACGGCTCGACCGCCCCGGTCTCGCTCGTGGCGCCGTCGGTCGCGGCGGTCTCGGGCTGCGAGCCGCCCTTCTTCCTGCGCCGCCGACGCCGCGGCTTGCGCGCGGTGAGCTTCGGCGCGGGGAGGTTGTCGGCGAGCGCGTTGGCGATCTCCGCGATCGTGCCGAGCTCCTCGCGCGCGCGGTCGAGGACCGCGTTCGCGCGGGGCGTGTACCCCTCGGCCGACGCGAGGAGCGCTGCACCAACGGGTAGCGGCATCGTGCGGGCGACCTCCACGAGGCGCTTCACGTTCTCCTCGTGGCGGTACCCCCGCGAGTTGGCGGCGGCGCCGAGCAGGCGCTTCGCCTCGGGGAACTCCGTGGAGACGCGGCGGTCCTGCAGCTTCCGGGTCGTGCGCGCAAGGCGCCAGGTCCAGCGGGCGAGGATCTGCTCCGGCGCGACGGGCTTCCCCTCGCCGATCGCGCGCAGGAGGACGCGCACGCCGGCCGCGCGGTCCTTCTCCCAGGGCGGCGCCTGGGTGACGAGCGTGACGAGGTCGTCGAAGTCAGCGCGGTCCACGGGCGTCGCGACCCGGTCGAGGAGCGCGGTCATCCGGAGCCGCCGGTTCGGGTTCTCGGCCGCGCACGTGGAGAGGAACTGCTCGAGCGCCGCCTTGCTCGCACGGCCCTCGGCGAACTTGCGCGCGAACTCGGCGCGCTGGTCGTAGCGGATCTGCCGGCCCGCGATGGTGGCCCAGAAGCGCTGCTCGTCCTCGTCGAGGTACTTGGGGTCGATCCGCTGCCACTCGCGCTGGATGACGTGCAGCCTCCGCGCGACGTCGGGGGTGACCGGGACGAGCCAGGGGGCGGGCGAGAGCTTGCGCCGCGTGCGGCGCTGCTGTCGGCGGCGCGGTGCCGGCGTGACGCGCGCGCCCTCGCGGTAGAAGTCGGCGTCGAGCAGGGCGTGCAGGGAGACGACGCGGTCGTTGTGCGTGGCGGCCTTGGGTACGAAGTCGACGACGATCCCGGCCTCCTTGCGCGGGTGGATCCGCATGATGCGGCCGATCCGCTGTTGGTACACGCGGCGCGAGGCGGTCGGCGCGAGGTGCATGCACACGGTCGCCCGCGGGGAGTTCCAGCCCTCGGCGAGGAGCTGCGCGTTGATGAGGACGTTGATCTCCCCCCGCTCGTAGGCCGCGAGGGTCTCGGCGAGCTGGGCGGGCGGCGTGCGCCCGGAGACGGCCTCCGCCTTGAGGCCGGCGGCGCGGAACTCCTGCGCGAGGTTGTACGCGTGGGCGACGCCGGCGGCGTAGACGATGCCCGGCGTCGAGCCGAAGCGCTCGCGGTAGAGGCTCGCGGCAGCCTGGTTCAGGGCCTGGTGGTCGAGGGCGGCCGCCAGGGCGCCTTCGTCGAAGTCGCCGCCGACGATCGGGACGGAGTTGATCGCGGCTGCAGGCGGGACGCGCAGGCAGCGGAGCGGGGCGATCAGCCCCCGGCGTGCCGCGTCGGCGAGAGGGAGGTCGTCGACCGATGCCGGGAAGACATCCGAGACCTGCTTCGCGAGCAGCTGCTCGGTCGCGGTCATGCCGATGAAGATCGGCTCGTGGAACGCGCGGATCGCCGCGCTCGTCTTCTCCCCGAGCGCCGTGTGGGCCTCGTCACAGAGGACGAGGTGGTACGTCTCGCGGTCGAGCTCGCGCCCGTGGCGGGCGAACCACGCGTACGTCTGGATGGTGATCGGATTGCGGGCTCGTGAACGCGTTCCCGCCAGCACGGCGTCGGTGAAGCGGTCGCCGTAGCCCTCCGTGGTCAGGTCTCGCTTGAATTGCGAGACGAGGAGCCGGCGGTGGGTGAGGATGAGCACGCCGAGCTGCCGTGCCGCCTCGACGAAGCCGGCCGCGGCGATCGTCTTCCCCGACGCGGTCGGGTGACGGAAGCGGTAGCGGCGAACCGCGCCGGGATCGGTCTCCTCGTCGGGCTCCTCGAGCGCCTTGTCCTCGACGAAGCCGGCGTCGAAGTCGTCCTCCGCCTCCTCGTCCTCGAGCTCGACCTCCGCGACGGGGCCGTTGCCGCCGCCGTTCCCGTTCTCGTCGGCGGAGCGCTGCGTGGCCGCGATGAGCTCGGTGAGCATCCCCGCGAGCGCGTCCACCTGGTGGCGGCGGAGCTCGGTCCCGGCTGCCGTGCGGGGCGGGCTCTCGCGAAGCACCCGCTCGAGGCCCAGCATGAGCCCGTACCGCACCCTCCAGTCGTACGAGGGCGCGGCGAGGCCCGCGTCCATCTCGGCGAGCGCGTCGTCGAGGGCCGCGCGGCGCGCGGTTCCCGGGGCGAGCGCGACCGTCGCATCCTCGTCGGCCTGCAGGAACGGCTCGCCGCACCAGCGCTCGGTGCGACTCGCGGCCTCGATCAGGGCTTGGGATGTGTCCGACGTGAGCGCCGGGATGGTCGTAGCCTCGTGCATTCGCGCAGCACGGAGATCCGTGCCGCTCCTTCCTGAGAGTCGACGCCCGCCTCCAAACGGCGAGCGTTACGCCCAGAGCAGACCTCAGGCGGCCGGCAGGCTTCGGATCTCCGCCAGCGGGCGCCCGACGACGCGCTGGGAGACGCCGGTCTGGTCGAGGTGCTTCGTGATCCCGCCGAGCCAGAACGGGAAGCCCGCGCCGAGGAGCATGCACGTGTCGATGTCGGCTGCCTCCGCGACCACGCCCTCCTCGAGGATGTGGCGCGCCTCGTCGGCCAGCGCCTCGAGGACGAGCATGTGGAGCTCCTCGACGGTCTTCGGGGCGTGCTCGACGACTACCGGCTCACCCCCCTCCGCGAGGCTCTCGAGCGTCGCGGAGAGCGGGAAGCGGTCGGGCCAGGCGTCGTGGAGCGTGTGGCGGACGTGGTTGGCGACCTTCGGCCCGACGAGCTGGAGGAGGACCGACGGCGCCATCGGCAGCCCCATCCGCAGCACCGCCTCGTCCGTCTCCTCGACGGTGTTCCCGTGGTCGAGCGCCTCGGTCACGACCGAGCCCTGGCGCGCGAGCAGGCGGTTGACGACGAACGCCGGGGCGTCGCGGACGAGCACGCCCGTCTTGCGGAGCTTCCGCGTGACGGCCCACGCCGTCGCCAGGGTCACGTCGTCCGTCCGCGGCGTGCGGACGAGCTCGACGAGCGGGAGGACGGCGACCGGGTTGAAGAAGTGCATGCCGACGACGCGCTCGGGGTGCTCGAGGTCGGCGCCCATCGCGGTCACGGGGAGCGACGCGGTGTTCGTCGCGAGCACGCACTCGGGCGAGACGACCCGCTCGAGCTCGGCGAAGACCTCCTTCTTCACTGCGAGCTCCTCGAACACCGCCTCGAGGACGAGGTCGCAGTCGGCGAAGACCTCCCACGCCGTGCCGCCCGAGAGGAGGGAGCCGAGGAAGCGCGCCTTGCCCTCGCCGAGACGCCCTCGCCGAACGAGGTCGCCGAGCTCGTCGCGGATCCACGCGATCGCGTCGTCCACCTGCTCGGAGGTGAGGTCGCGGAGCACGATCGGCACTTCGAGCCTGCGCAGCGCGAGCAGCGCGAGCTGCCGCGCCATGAGCCCCGCCCCGACGATTCCGACGCGTCGCACGTCTCGCGGCTCCGCTTCCGGCACCCCGACGCCGCGCTTGGCGCGCCGCTCGACGAGGTTGAAGGCGTAGACGGACGCCTGTGCCTGCGGCCCGGGCAGGAGCTCGGCGAGGGCGTCCTCCTCGGCCCGGTAGCCCTCCTCGAGCGACCAGGTCGCGGCGCCCTCGATGAGATCGAGCGCGCGGTAGGGCGCTGGGGTCGCGCCGTGCACCTGGCCGTCGAGGCGGGCGCGCGCCTTGCGGCACACCTCGCCCACGTCGGAGAGGTCGGCGTCCGATCGCGAGACGTCGCCGCCCGCCGCGACGCGGTCGACGAGGAGCGCGATCGACTCGTCGAGGAACTCGACCGGGTCGAGCAGCGCGTCCGCGTATCCCGTCTCGAACGCCTGCGGCCCGGTCAGCATCCGGTTCTGGCGGAGCGGGTTCTCGACGACGAGCTTCACCGCCTGCTCCGCGCCGACGAGCCTCGGCACGAGCTGCGTGCCGCCCCAGCCCGGGATGAGCCCCAGGAAGACCTCGGGCAGGCCGAAGTGCCGGACGGAGGACGAGATCGTCCGCAGGTCGCAGTGGAGCGCGATCTCGACTCCGCCGCCCAGGGCCGCGCCGTTGATCGCCGCCAGGGTCGGGAACGGGAGGCTGCGGATCCGCCCGAAGAGCTCGTGGCCGGCGGCGCCCCCTTCACGCGCCCGCTCCGGCGTGATCGCGCCGAACTCGTCGATGTCGGCGCCGACCGCGAACACGTACGGCTTGCCCGTGAGGACGAGACCGGCCCACTCGCTCTCCCCGATCCGGTCGAGCGCGTCCTGCAGCGAGCGGAGCGCGGCCTCGCCGAACGTGTTCGGCTTCGACCAGTCCTCGCCGTTGTCCATAGTGAGGAGCGCGACCGGCCCGACCGAGGTCTCGACGCGCTGGAGGCCGAAGCGGGTCGGCGAGCTCAACCCTGGAGGTTCTCCCAGAGGATCGCCGCGCCCATGCCCAGGCCGACGCAGAGCGCCGTCAGGCCGTAGCGCGCGCCTGGCCGGTCGCGGAAGCCGCGGGCGAGCTGCGCCATGAGGCGCACGCCGGTCGCGGCCAGCGGGTGACCGCACGCGATCGCGCCGCCGTACGGGTTGAGCCGCGGGTCGTCGGGCGCGATTCCCATCCCGTCGCACCACGTGAGCACCTGCACCGCGAAGGGCTCGTTGAGCTCGAAGAGGTCGATGTCGTCGAGCGTCAGCCCCGTGCGCTCGAGCGCGCGCTTCGTCGCCGGGACGGGCCCGAGGCCCATGAGGTGTGGCTCGACGCCCGCGTACGCGAAGCCCACGAGGCGCATCTTCGGCTCGAGCCCGAGCTCCTCGGCCGCCTGGGCCGAGGCGATGAGCGCCGCGGTCGCGCCGTCGGTCAGGCCGGCCGAGTTCCCCGCAGTCACGCGGCCGCCTGCGCGGAACGGCGTGCGCAGCTTCGCGAGCGCCTCCAGGGTCGTGTCCGGCCGCAGGAACTCGTCGCGCCCGGTGACCTTCCAGCCGTGGTCCGTGAACACGGACATCGGAACGACGATCTCGTCCATGACCCCGTCGTCCCACGCCTTCCCCGCGCGCCGCTGCGACTCGAGCGCGTAGAGGTCTGCCGCCTCCTTCGTCAGGTGCGGGAACTCGTCGTGGAGGTTCTCCGCCGTCTGCCCCATCACGGCCGCCGAGTCGTCGACGATCCGCTCGGCGAAGAAGCGCGGGTTGAAGTCGACGTTCAGGCCCATGGGGTGGTGGCCCATGTGCTCGACGCCGCCGACGAGGACGACGTCGGCGGCGCCCATCGCGATCTCGCCGGCGCCGGCGGTCGTCGCCGTGAGGGCGCCGGCGCACATGCGGTCGACGGCGAAGCCGGGGACGGTCGGGGGGAGCCCGGAGAGCAGCGCGACGTCGCGACCGAGCGTGAGCCCCTGGTCGCCGACCTGCGAGGTCGCCGCGAACACGACGTCGTCCACGCGCTCGGGCGGGAGCTGCGGATGGCGGCGGAGGAGCTCGCGGACGAGCTTGACGGCCATGTCGTCGGCGCGGGTCTTGGCGAAGTAGCCGTCGGCGGTGGCGCGGCCGAAGGCGGTCCGCACGCCGTCGACGTACACCACCTCGCGGAGCTCGCTCACACGGGAGACGATACTGCGGCGCCTCGCCCGGGAACGCCGCTACTGCTCGCCCGACGCGAGCTCGCGGGAGCGCACCATCGCCGCCTGGATCGCGTTCAGGAACGCGGCGCGCACGCCGGCCATCTCGAGCTCCCGGATCGCGGCGATGGTCGTCCCGCCCGGTGAGGTGACCATCTCGCGGAGCTCGACGGGGTGCATGCGCTCGTCGCGGAGCTGCTTCGCGGTGCCGAGCATCGTCTGCACGACGAGTTGCGTGGAGATCTCGCGCGAGAGCCCGAGCAGGATGCCCGCCTCGATCATCGCCTCGGCGAGGAGCGCGAAGTACGCAGGCCCGGAGCCGGAGACCGCCGTGATCGCGTCCATCGCCTTCTCCGGGACGCGCACGACCGAGCCGAGGTGGGCGAGCGCGTCCTCGGCGAGGTCGAGGTGCGCGTCGCCCGCGTGCGCTCCGGCGCAGAGGCCGGCGATGCCCTCGTGCACGGTCGACGGGGTGTTCGGCATGGCGCGCACGACGGGTACCCCCGGAGAGAGGCGGCTCTCGATCTGCGCGGTCGGGATCGCCGCCGCCACGGAGAGGACGGTCTGCTCGGGAAGGAGCAGCCCGCCGATCTCGCCGAGCAGGCCGTCGAGGTCCTGTGGCTTGACGGAGATCACGACGAGCGAAGCGCCCGAGGCTGCGTCCCGGTTCGACAGCGTGGCGGCGACGCCGTACCGCTCCCGGAGCTCCGCGACGCGTTCTGCCCGTCGCGCGGTCGCGGCGATCTCCTCGGGCGCCCGCCAGCCGGACGAGAGCAGGCCGGCGATCAGCGACTCGCCGATGCGCCCGGCGCCGAGGATCGCGATCTTCCGCCCGTCGGTCACGGACGGAGTCTAGGCGGGGAGGCCCGCCGGGCGGGTCGCGTCAGCTCGCGCGAGCGGCTCTCGCCTGCACGAGCCGCGCCCGGTCCTTGCTCGCGCCGGGGACGAGCCCGTGCTCGAAGCCGCGGAGCAGGAAGACGCTCGCGAGCCCCTGCCACTCGCCGTAGGGCTCGAGCAGGCGGCGCGTCTCCGAGGGGTCGGGCCAGCGGCCCTCGAGCGCCGCCTGGAGCTTCACGAGCCCGAGGTCGCCGACGAGCCCCGCGTCGTAGCGGCCGAGCCCCTGCAGCGCGATCACGCCGACGCTCCACGGCCCGATCCCCGGCACGCGCCCGAGCCGGGCGAGCGCGGTGTCCGGCTCCGACCTGAGCCGCTCGAGGTCGACCGTCCGGCAGAGCCGGTGCAGCGCGGCTGCCCGGCTCGCCGCCAGCCCGCAGGCCGTGAGCGCGGCCGGCGACAGCCGCAGGAGCGCCTCGCGGGTCGGAGGGTCCTCGCCGCAGGCGCGGACGACAGATCGCTCGAGGGCGAGCGCCTTGCCGGCCTGGACGAGCTGGCCGCAGACGGCGCGCAGCGCAGCGTGGGCGACGGTCGCCCGCCGGCGAGGGCGTAACCCGCGGAGCGCGCGCACCGCCGGCCCGAGGAGGGGGTCGGCGGCGAACCGGCGGTGGAACTCGCTCGTGTCGTCGTCGAGCGCGAGGACGAAGCGCGCGTCCTCGAGCGCCTCCTCGGTGGATGCCCGGATCAGCACACGGCCGTCCGCGAGCTGCGCCGCCTCCGCGCCGCCGGCGGGCAGCTTCGCGCTCCAGGCCGATCTCCCCGTCGTCAGCCGCAGCGAGTAGGGGCCGCGTGGCGTGAGCGTCGTCTCGACCACCGAGCCAGCCTACTCGCGGGCGCTGGCCCGATACTTACGCGGTGCGCCTCGTGGACGCCGTCTCGCTCCGCTCCCGAGAGCGGAAGCTCCGCCTCCTCCTCGAGGAGCTCCGGCCGACGGCCGAGACGACCGTGCTCGACGTCGGCGCGGACGAGCTCGGGTTCGGCGAGGGGGACGGCTGCGGGACGCTCAACTTCCTCGAGGAGCTGTACCCGTGGCCGGAGCGGATCACGGCGCTCGGGCTCCACGAGGGCGCCGGCTTCCGCGCCCGGTACCCGCGCATCCGGTACGTACAGGGCGATGCCTGCGCGCTCCCGTTCGAGGACGGCGCGTTCGACATCGTCTTCTCGAACGCCGTCATCGAGCACGTCGGAGGCCGCGACCGCCAGCGCGCGCTCGTGTCGGAGGCGCTCCGGGTCGGCCGCAGCGTGTTCGTGACGACGCCGAACCGCTGGTTCCCGATCGAGGTCCACACGCGCCTGCCGCTCGTCCACTGGCTTCCCGACGCGCTCTCGCACCGCGTCTACCGCGCGCTCGGGAAGGGCTTCGCGACGGAGAACCACCTCCTCTCCCGCCGCGAGCTCGTCTCCCTCTTCCCCGGCCGGGTGCGGATCGTGAACCTCGGGCTGACCCTGGTGGCGATCGTCGATTAGCGCGCAGCGGATCACCGGCCTCGCGATCGGGCTCCTCGTGCTCGGCCTGGCGGTTCACAACGTCGCCATGGCGCAGCTCTGGGAGCTCGGCGTCCGGGGGACGACGCTCGACGTCGTCGCGGCGTGGAAGGAGGCGCTCCTCCTGGTCGCGCTCGTCGCCGTGGCCTGGCACGTGCGCCGCTGGCCCGCGGTGCGGGCCGCCGACGCCCTGGCTCTCGCGTACGCGATCGTGATCGTCGCCTACTGGCTGCTGCCGCAGGACTGGCTCGGCGGGGAGGCGACCTCCCGCGGCGAGCTGCTCGCGCTCCGCCACCACCTGTTCCCGGTCGCCGGCTACGCGCTCGGGCGGCTCGTCTCGGCCGCGTGGCCCGAGCGCGAGCGCTTCGGCCGCCTCGTCGCGGCGATCGCCCTCGCGGTCGTCGTCGTCGGGCTCGTCGACCTCGCCTTCATCCCGCTCCAGTCCTGGCGCGACTCCGGCGTCCCCGGCTGGTACCGGGAGCAGCTCGGCCTCGACTACGAGGGCCTGTCGGGGCTCCCCGAGAACTGGGTCTTCAACACGGGCGACGAGGAGAGTCCCCTGCGGCGGCTGGTCTCGACGTTCCTCTCGCCTCTCGCGAGCGCGTACCTCCTCGTCGTCGCCCTCATCTACGTGCTGAGCCGGCCCTTCCGCTGGTGGTGGGGGCTGCTCTCCGTCTTCCTCTACGTCGGCCTCCTGTACACGCACACGCGGGCCGCCTTCGCCGCGCTCGCGCTGGGGCTCGTCGTCCTCGCGCTCGCCCAGCGGAGGCCCGCGCCGGCCGTCCTGGGAGCGGTCTCGGTCGTCGTGGCGGCCGCCTTCCTCTCGGTGTACCCGTCGATCGGGCCGACGACGAGCTACACGCCGGAGGAGCTCGAGTGGCTGCGCCAGAACGCGCAGCAGGAGGGCGGCACGAGCGGCGACCCGTTCTCGGGCGGCGAGGCGTCCACCGAGAGCCACTGGCGGAACCTCCGCGAGGGCGTGCGGGTCGTGATCGAGCACCCGCGGGGGTACGGGCTCGGGAACGCGGGGGTCGTCGCGAAGCGAACGGGCGTGGAGATCCGCGCGGGCGAGTCCACGTACACGGAGCTCGGGGTCGACGCGGGCGTCGCGGGCGTCGCCGCGTTCGTGCTCTGGAGCCTCACGATCCTCGTCGGCCTCTGGAGGAGGGAGCCGTGGCTCGCGGGCGCCTTCTCGGCCGTGCTCCTCCTCGCCCTGCAGACGGACGTGATCGGCGTGCACTGGCTCGCGTTCACGGTCTGGGCCGCCGCAGGGCTCGCGCTGGGGCTCCCGAAGCCCGCGGACGGGACGGCCGCGAGCCCGACGGGTACGGTTGCGTCGTGACGCTCGACCCGCGCGTGGACATCGGGCACGTCCACCTGAAGGTCGCCGATCTCGACCGCTCGCTCGACTTCTGGTGCGGCGTCATCGGGTTCGAGCTCCAGCAGCGTTGGGGCGACCAGGCCGCCTTCGTCTCGGCCGGCGGCTACCACCACCACCTCGGCCTGAACACGTGGGAGTCGAAGGGCGGCTCGCCGCCGCCTCGGGGGACGACCGGGCTCTACCACGTGGCCGTGCGTTTCCCCGACCGCCGGACGCTGGCGGGCGCGCTCAGGCGGGTCCTCGAGGCGGGCATCCCGCTGCAGGGCGCCTCGGACCACGGGGTCAGCGAGGCGATCTACCTGGCCGATCCGGACGGGAACGGCGTCGAGCTCTACCGCGACCGGCCCGAGGAGGAGTGGCCGCGCCCGCCCGACGGCGCGGGTGTCGCGATGTTCAACGCGCCGCTCGACCTCGCCGCGCTCCTCGCGGAGGCGGAGTGACCCTCGCCGACCGGCGAGCCGCCCCGTCCGCTATACCTGACCTGTGAGCACCTCCAAGCCCGTCGAGCAGCTCGACCGGGTCGTGATCCGCTTCGCGGGCGACTCCGGCGACGGGATGCAGCTCACCGGCGACCGCTTCACGAGCGAGACCGCCGTGTTCGGGAACGACCTCGTGACGTTCCCCGACTTCCCGGCCGAGATCCGCGCGCCCGCCGGGTCGCTGCCGGGGGTGTCGGGCTTCCAGGTTCACTTCGCGAGCTTCGACATCCTCACCCCCGGCGACCAGCCGAACGTGCTCGTCGCGATGAACCCGGCCGCGCTCAAGGTCAACGTGCAGGACCTCGTGAAGGGCGGGACGATCATCGCCAACACGGATGCGTTCAACGAGCGCAACCTGCAGAAGGCCGGCTACGAGTCGAACCCGCTCGAGGACGGGTCGCTCTCGGACTTCCACGTCCACGCGGTGGCGCTCTCGTCGATGACGGTGGAGGCGCTCAAGGGCATCGAAGGGGTGACCCCGCGCGAGGCCGAGCGCTCGAAGAACTTCTTCGCGCTCGGGCTCATGTCGTGGCTCTACCACCGCCCGACCGAGGGGACGCTCGCGTTCATCCGGGAGAAGTTCGCGAAGCGGCCCGAGATCGTCGAGGCGAACACGCGCGCCTTCCGGGCGGGGTGGAACTACGGGGAGACCTCCGAGGACTTCGCGATCTCGTACGAGGTCGCGCCCGCGCAGATCGCCCCCGGCACGTACCGACAGATCTCCGGCAACACCGCCCTCTCGTACGGGCTCGTCGCCGCCAGCCGGCTCTCGGGGCTCCCGCTCTTCCTCGGCGCCTACCCGATCACCCCGGCGTCCAGCATCCTCGAGGACCTCGCGCAGTTCAAGCACTTCGGGGTGCGGACGTTCCAGGCCGAGGACGAGATCGCGGCTGCCGGGGCCGCGCTCGGCGCCTCCTTCGGCGGCGCGCTCGGCGTCACGACTTCGGCCGGGCCGGGCGTCGTCCTCAAGTCGGAGACGGTCGGTCTCGCCGTCGCTCTCGAGCTCCCGCTCGTGGTCGTGGACGTCCAGCGGGCCGGGCCGTCCACTGGCATGCCGACGAAGCCCGAGCAGGCGGACCTGCTCATGGTCATGTTCGGCCGCAACTCCGAGTCGCCGGTCCCCGTGATCGCGCCCTCCACTCCCGCCGGGTGCTTCGAGGCGGCGATCGAGGCCGCGCGCATCGCCGTCAAGTACCGAACGCCCGTCTTCCTGCTCTCCGACGCGTACCTCGCGAACGGCTCCGAGCCGTGGCTCGTGCCCGACGTCGAGTCGCTGCCGGAGATCGAGGTCGAGTACGCGACCGCGCCGAACGACGGCGATCGGTTCCTCCCGTACAAGCGCGACCCGGAGACGCTCGCGCGGCCGTGGGCGATCCCGGGCACCCCCGGGCTCGAGCACCGGATCGGCGGCCTGGAGAAGGAGAACGAGACGGGGAACGTGTCCTACGACCCCGACAACCACGACCTCATGATTCAGCTCCGGGCCGCGAAGGTCGCCGGGATCGCGGCGGACATCCCCGAGCTCGAGGTCGACGACCCGGACGGCGCCGACACGCTCGTGCTCGGCTGGGGCTCGACGTACGGCGCGATCGTCGCGGCAGCGCGGCGGGTCCGGTCGAGCGGGCGCAAGGTCGCCACCGCGCATCTGCGCTACCTCAACCCCTTCCCGCAGAACACGGGCGACGTGCTCCGCGCCTACGACAAGGTGCTCGTGCCCGAGATGAACCTCGGCCAGCTCCGCCTGCTCCTGCGCGCGGAGTACCTCGTGGACGCGGTCGGGTACAACCAGGTGCGGGGCCGCCCGTTCCGTGCGGCGGAGCTCGCGGACGCCATCGGCGCGCTGGTGGATCGATGAGCGGCGACGGGAACCTCCTCCAGCTGACCGCGAAGGACTTCAAGTCCGACCAGGAGGTCCGCTGGTGCCCCGGCTGCGGGGACTACGCGATCCTCAACGTCGTCCAGGGCTTCATGCCCGAGCTCGGGATCGAGCGCGAGCGCATCGTCTTCGTCTCCGGGATCGGCTGCGCCGCCCGCTTCCCCTACTACATGAGCACGTACGGGATGCACTCGATCCACGGGCGCGCGCCGGCGATCGCGACGGGTCTCGCGGTCACGCGGCCCGACCTCTCCGTGTGGGTGGTGACGGGCGACGGGGACGCGCTCTCGATCGGAGGGAATCACCTCATCCACGTGCTGCGGCGCAACGTGAACCTGACCATTCTCCTCTTCAACAACCGGATCTACGGGCTGACGAAGGGCCAGTACTCGCCCACCTCGGAGCTCGGGAAGGTCACGAAGTCGACGCCGATGGGCTCGCTCGACCACCCGTTCAACCCGCTGTCCGTCGCCATCGGCGCCGAGGCCTCGTTCGTCGCCCGCGCGATCGACACGGACAAGAAGGAGCTGACGGAGGTGCTCGAGGCCGCCGCCCGCCATCGCGGCTCGGCGTTCGTCGAGATCCTCCAGAACTGCAACATCTACAACGACGGCGCGTTCGACTACGTCCGCGAGAGCAAGGACAACCGCATCTACCTGCGCGCCGGCGAGCCGATCCGGTTCGGCCCTGACGGCGAGATGGGGGTCGTGCAGCACGCCGACGGCTCCGCCAAGGTCGTTCGCGTGGCCGACGTCGGCGAGGACGCTCTCGTCGTCCACGACCCGAAGCACCGCGAGCCGAGCCTGGCATTCGCCCTCTCGCGGCTGCAGTTCGACACCGACGGCGCGCTTCCGCTCGGCGTCTTCCGCTCGATCGAGCGCCCGGTCTACGACGAGCTCATGAGCGAGCAGCTCGAGCGGGCGACGGAGCTTCGGGGGGAAGGCGACCTGGAGGCGCTCCTGCACTCCGGCGACACCTGGACGGTCGAGTAGGCGCTACCGGCTCTCGCCGAGGAAGCGGACGATCCGCGCCGCGATCTCCTCGCCGGCCTCCTCCTGCAGGAAGTGCCCGGCGCCGGCGACGATCTCTGCCGGGCCGGCTCCCGGGATCCGTGCTGCCATGCGCTCCGCGGCGGCGGTCGAGAAGATCGGGTCCGAGTCGGAGAAGAGGACGAGCGCGGGGCGCTCCCAGCGCTCGAGCCCGGCGCGGACCTCGAGCATCTTCGCCGCCGACGGGTGGTCGACCTCGGTCGGGACGAGCTCCGGGAACGCGAGGACGCCCGCCTTGGACTCGGGCGTCGGAAACGGCGCGTCGTAGGCGGCGATCACCTCGACGCCCGGATCGGTCACGCAGGAGAGGCGGATCAGCTGCCCGGGGACGAGATCGGTCCCCAGGCGGCGCACGAACTCGCGGAAGCGCAGCCACTCGGGCGAGGGCGCGCGACCCGCTCCGATGCCGGTGTTGAGGATCACGAGCCGCGAGACGACGTCGGGCCGCTCGACCGCGAGCCGGAGCCCGATCGGACCGCCCCAGTCCTGCACGACGACGGTGACGCCGCGGAGGTCGAGCTCGTCGACGAAGCGCTCGATCGACGTCGAGTGGAAGTCGTACGAGTAGTCCTCGATCCGCGTTGGCTTGTCCGAGCGTCCGAAGCCGAAGTAGTCGGGGGCGACCGCTCGTGCGACGGTCGCGAGGGTCGGGATCATCTTCCGGTACAGGTAGCCCCAGGTCGGCTCGCCGTGGAGTAGGAGCACGGGGTCCCCCGAGCCCTCGTCGACGAAGTGCAGGCGCAGCCCGTCCTGCTCGACGTACCGCGGCTCGTGCGCCCAGCCGGGGAGTCCGTCGAAGCGCTCGTCGGGCGTGCGGTAGAAGTCCACCCGGTGATCATGACGATCGCCGAGGCCCGGCGAGGAGGTGGGCCGCTCGGCTAACCGACGTCCGCCGGGGCGGCGCCGAGCCAGCGCGACCGCACGGAGCTCGCGACGCCGATCGCGACGAGCGAGGTGAGCCCGGCGACCGCGAAGGCGAGGGTCGTACCGCCGACCTCCGCGAGCCAGCCGGCGAAGAGCCCTCCGAGCGGGGCGAGACCGAGGAAGGCGAAGAGGTACAGGCTGATCAGCCTGCCGCGGAGGTGATCCGGCGCGGCGAGCTGCACGAGCGCGTTCCCGTTCGCGGTGAAGAGGGTGAAGGAGATCCCGATGGCGAAGAGGATGGCGCCGGCGACGAGCGCGTCGTGGACGGGTGCGAGGAGCACGGCGAAGATGCCGAACGAGGTCGTCCCGACGGAGAACGTGCGCCAGCTCGCGCCCCGTAGCGTCGCGGCGACGAGAGCGCCGACGAGCGCACCGAGGCCGAAGGAGGCGGAGAGCAGCCCGAACCCGACGGGCCCGACGTGGAGCGTGCTCGCCGCGAGAATCGGCACGAGCACGTGGAAGTTGAAGCCGACCGTGGCGACGACCGTGACCACGAGGAGGACGAGCCTGAGCTGCTCGTCGCGCCACGCGAAGCCGAGCGCCCGGCGAATCCCTGCCACGATCCGCGTCGACGGGTCGCGCGCGACGTGGTGGAGCTCCGACTCCCGCACGAGCGCGAGCGCGGTGAGCACGGCGAGGAAGCTGACCGCGTTCAGGGCGAAGCAGATGCCGGTGCCCACGACCGCGATCAGGATCCCGGCGATGGCCGGGCCGACGATCCGTGACCCGTTGAAGAGCCCCGAGTTGAGGGCCACGGCGTTCGGGAGCTCGCGCGGGCCGACCATCTGGAACGTCAGCGACTGTCGTCCAGGGGCGTCGAACGCGAGGGCGATCCCCCCGAGTGCGGCCAGCACGTACACGATGGTCAGCGTCGCGGTGCCGGTGAGGGTGACGACGGCGAGCGCGATCGAGACGGCCATCGCGGCTCCCTGCGTCGTCATGACGAGCCGCCGCGAGTCGATCCGGTCGGCCAGGACGCCGGCGACGAGGCCGAACACGGTGAACGGCACGAACCGGCAGAAGGCGAGAGCTCCGATCGCGAGCGGGGAGCCCGAGAGCTCGATGACGAGCCAGGCGAGCGCGACGTTCTGCATCCACGTGCCGGCGAGCGACACCACCTGGCCGGTGAAGAAGATGCGGTAGTTGCGGTGGCGGCGGAGGCTGCGGAACGTGCGTGCCCGCAGCGCGAACGCGAGCGTCGTCAACGCTCGTCCCCCACGAGCCTCGCCAGGGGCCGGACGGCTGCCTCGACGGCCTCGAGCTCCGACGGCGCAAGCGTGCGCAAGCGCTCTGCGAGCCAGGTCGTCCGGCGCGCGCGCACGCGCCTGAGGAGCCGGGCGCCCTCGTCGGTGAGGCGGAGCCCGATCCGCCGGCGGTCCTCCGTCGAGCGCACGCGCTCGATCAGGCCCGCGCGCTCCAGGCGGTCGACGTGCCCGCACATCGCAGGCGCTGAGATCCCCTCCTCGGCGGCGAGCTCGGCGAGCGAGAGCCCGGGGCTCCGCTTCACGAGCCACAGGAGCGTCGCCTGGCGAGCGGTGATCCCGAGCTGCTCGGTCTCCTTCCGGAGCTCGCGCGCGAGGCGGAGGAGAACGGGCCGCAGCTCGGCCGCCACGACGTCGGCGCTGACCGTAACCTCACTAACCATTAACGAGGCTAACGATAGCAACCTCGGAGTGCCTGCCGCGACCCCCGGACGAGCGACTCCGAGCGGGTGATCGACCGCAGGGGCGTCTTCCTGCCGTGCCGTCAGCTGGTGGCTCGGAGACGGGGCTCGACCGCGCCGCGTGCGCGCTGCGCCCGCCCGACGGCTGGCAGCGTCTCCAGCGACGGGCCTGGAGAGGTCGGTCGCGTCAGCGGGATTTCGGGAGCGCCTCGAGCTTGTAGCCGACGCCGTAGCGCGTGTGGATGAAGTCGTGGGTCGACGCGCGGCGGTCGATCTTCTCGCGCAGCTTCCGGACGAACACGTCGACCGTGCGGTCGCGGTGGGTCGCCCGGCGGCCCCAGACGCGCTGGAGCAACTCGTCCCGCGTGAGGACGCGGCCGGCCTCGCGGGCGAGCGTGTACACGAGGCGGAACTCCGTCGGTGTCAGCTCGGCGCTCGTCCCGTCGACGTACGCCTGCACGTTGGCGGGGTCGAGGCGGAGCTCCGCGATGACGATCGCGTCGTCGCGGCGGGGCTCCGCGGCGCTGACTCCTCGGCGTGCTGCCGCGCGGACGCGGGCGGCGAGCTCCTTCATCGAGAACGGCTTGACGAGGTAGTCGTCGGCGCCGATCTCGAGCGCGTGCACGCGGTCGTGCTCGGTGCCGCGGGCCGACACGACGACGATGGGCGTCCCGATGCCCTCGTTCCGGGCCTGCTCGATGACGCGCCAGCCGTCGATCCCGGGGAGCATGAGGTCGAGCACGCAGACGTCCGGATGCTCGTAGCGAAGCCGCGCGAGCCCGGTCTCGCCGCTCGCGACGCCGATCGCGTCGAAGCCGGCCGCCTCCAGATGGCGCGCCATGCCACGGGCGATGACGTCGTCGTCCTCGATGATCAGGACCTTCGACACTCCTTCACGATAGTCGCGGCCCCCGGGGTCGCCGGGGGCCGCTAAGCGGTTACCAACTGGTATCCGACTGGAGAACGTGAGCCCGCCTCGGACAGGGGCGTCGCGGGCTCGTCTCCGGGCCGTGCTACCCGTCGGCCTCCGCGTCCGCCACCGCGTTCTCGCCCTCGTCCTGCTCGGCGGTCGGCGCATCCACGACCTCGACCTTCTCGCAGCCGACGAGCTGCGTCCGCGGCCGCTCGGCACGGAGCACCCAGGCCTTGTCGTTGCCCGGCCCGCAGCTCAGGAGGTCGGGCTGGCCGTCCGGCGCGAGCGCGTGGAGCTCGTCGTTCCCCGCCCCTCCGAAGACACGGTCGGCGCCCCAGCCGCCGAAGAGCGAGTCGTTACCGTCGTTCCCCGAGACCGAGTCGTCGCCGCGGTTACCGGAGGCGCGGTCGTTCCCGTCGCCGCCGGCCACCTGATCGCCGTCCGAGCCGCCGACGAGGCGGTCGTTGCCCGCCGCGCCCGCCAGCGTGTCCGAGCCGAGCCCGCCGTAGACGGTGTCGGTCCCGTCGCCGGCACGGGCTCCGTCGTTGCCGGTGCCTGCCCGCACGTCGTCGGAGCCGGCACGCGCGTAGATGGCGTCGTTCCCCGCGAAGGCGTGGATCTCGTCTGCCTTGTCCGTCCCGCGGAGCACGTCGTCCCCCGGCGTGCCGGTGACCACCGCCGCAGCGGCGACGCTCGCGATCGCGAGCGTGGCCGCTGCGAGCAGTGCGAACGCCTTCCACCTCATCACTGTCCCCTTTCGTCGAGCTGACGAACGGATTGACGAACATGTGAGTTCGGGCGGAATGAGGAGCCGGCTAGGGAAGCGCAAGCCTTCTGTTAGAACCCTGTGAGAAGTGAACGCCGACGCGATCCGGGGGCGCGCGCTCGTCGAGGAGAGTAGGGAGGCCGTGGTCGTGCTCGACGAGGACGACCATGTCGTCGCCGCCAGCCGCCGTGCCCGGCAGTCGATCGAGGACCTTCGCGAAGGAGAGCCGCTCCCGCCGGAGCTCCTCTCCGGCGGTAGAGGGTTGGTGCCGCACATCGTCCCGCTCGAGGTCGAGGGCCGCCGGGAGCGGCTCGTCTACCTCTCCCAGGAGGGAGACCTCGCCGCCTACGAGGAGCTCCGCGCCGGGTTCACCGCCGCCGTCTCGCACGAGCTCCGCACGCCGCTCGCCCGGCTCCTGACGCTCCTGGAGACGGCAGCGCTCCCCGGGGAGGACGTCACCGCGCTCGTCGAGCAGGCGCGCGCGGAGGTCGAGCAGATCACGGAGCTCATCGACGAGGTGCTCTTCCTCAGCGAGCTCGAATCCGGCGCGCGCGTCGTCGCGCTCGGGCCGACGCTCGTCCGCCCGGTGCTCGAGGAGGCCCTCGACGAGCTGCGCGAGCGGGCGGCCCGCGCGGATGTCGAGCTCCGGCTCGAGTGCGACCCAGACGTCGAGCTCGCGATGCGCCCGAGGATGATGCGCATCCTGGCCCGGAACCTGGCCGAGAACGCGATCCGCTACGCAGGCCCGGGCGCGACGTTCACGCTCGTGGTCGAGCGACAGCCCGACGGGACGGTGGTCATCGCCGCCCGCGACGACGGGATCGGGGTCGAGGAGTCGGAGCTCCCCCGCCTCTTCGAGCGCTTCTACCGCGCCGACCGCGCTCGCGCCTCGAGGGGAACCGGGCTCGGGCTCGCCATCGTCAAGCACGTCGTCACGCAGGCCGACGGCACGGTCGAAGCCCACGGAGGGCGCGGGCGCGGCTTCGAGGTGCGGTGCGAGCTCCCGGGCCCCGGCTGAGCTCCCCCGACTGCTACGCTCACCGGCCGAAGGGCAGTACTCCGCAACGGGCGTCATCGTCAATCCGGCTTCGTGCCCGGTGACGTCGGCCGCGAGAGCGGCGGGGAAGACCTTCGTCGACCAGTCAACGGCCTGACGGAGGAGGCTCTCGGTGAATCTCGAGTGGTGGGCATGGGCGGCGTTCGGCGTCCTCGTCGTCGCGCTGCTCGCGGTCGACTTCGTCGTCGCGGGTCGCGAGCGTGGGCGGATCTCGTTCCGGCGCGCGGCCGTGGCCAGCGTCGCCTGGACGGCGCTCGGCGTGGCGTTCGGATTCGGGCTCTGGGCCTGGCAGGGGCGCGTCTGGGCCGAGGAGTACTTCGCGGGCTTCCTGATCGAGAAGTCGCTCTCCGTCGACAACCTCTTCGTCTTCGCGCTGATCTTCGCGTACTTCGCCGTTCCGGAGGCGTCGCAGCGCCGCGTGCTCTTCTGGGGGATCGCCGGGGCGATCGTCCTTCGCGGCATCTTCATCGCCGCGGGCTCGGTCCTGCTCGAGACCTTCCACTACACGATCTACGTCTTCGGCGCGATCCTCATCGTCACGGGGATCCGCATGGCGCGGCACCACACGACGGAGATCCACCCGGAGCGCAACCCCGTCCTGAAGCTGCTCGGTCGGATGGTCCCGCTGACGACCGAGTACCACGGAGACAAGCTCACCGTGCGCGAGGCCGGGAAGCGCATCGGGACGCCGCTGCTCGCGGCCCTCGTGCTCGTCGCGACGTTCGACGTCGTGTTCGCCGTGGACTCGATCCCGGCCATCTTCGCCGTGACGCGCGAGCCCTTCATCGTCTACGCCGCGAACGCGTTCTCCCTGCTCGGCCTCGCCGCGCTCTACTTCGTCCTTGCGAGCATGATCGGGAAGTTCCGGTACCTCAACGTCGGGCTCGCCGTCGTGCTCGTCTTCGTCGGCGTGAAGATGACGATCTCGGACTTCTACAAGATCCCCGTGGCCATCTCGCTGGCCGTGATCGTCCTGACGCTCGCGGTCGCCGTGATCGCCTCGCTCCTGCGCCCGGAGACGACGGGAGAGGAGCCGGACGAGTGGCCGCCTGGCGCACGCTTGGCAGAGCAGCCCGCCGAGCCCGTTCACTAGATTCTCACCAGATGTTCACCAGCAGGTGCCCCGTGACCTGGAGGTCCAGCGGGAGACTCCCGGCATGACTAGACGCGCGCTCGTCTCCGTGGTCGCCTGCACCGCTGTCCTCGCCCTCGTCACTGCCGGCTGCGGCGGCGACGAGTCCGGGGGTGTCATCATCGCCGACGGATCGAGCACCGTCGGCCCCTTCGCGACCAAGGCCGCCGAGGACTGGAAGGCGAGCGGCGGCGGCGACGTCACCGTGGGCATCTCGGGAACCGGGGGCGGCTTCGAGCGCTTCTGCGCCGGCGAGACCGACATCTCCGACGCCTCTCGCCCGATCAAGGACGAGGAGGCGGCGATCTGCGAGGAGAACGGCATCGAGTACATCCAGCTCGAGGTCGCCCTCGACGCGCTCACGAATGTCGTCAACCTCGAGAACGACTGGGCCACGTGCCTGACGGTCGAGCAGCTGAACGCGATCTGGAAGCCCGGCTCCACGGTGAAGAGCTGGAACCAGGTCGATCCTTCGTTCCCGGACGTCCCGCTCAAGCTGTACGGCGCAGGGACCGACTCGGGCACGTTCGACTACTTCACCGAGGTGATCAACGGCGAGAGCGGTGCGAGCCGGTCCGACTTCTCCGCCACCGAAGACGACAACGTCACGGTTCAGGGCGTCGCGGGCGACAAGGGCGCGCTGGGGTACTTCGGCTTCTCGTACTTCGAGGAGAACCAGGACAAGCTCAAGGCCCTCGAGGTCGACGGCGGCTCCGGCTGCGTCGCGCCGAGTGCGGAGAGCGCGCAGGACGGCAGCTACACGCCGCTCTCGCGGCCCCTCTTCATGTACGTCAAGAAGAGCTCGCTCGAGGACAACGAGTCCCTGGTCGAGTTCCTGACGTACACGCTCGACAATGCCCAGACGATCGCCGAGGAAGCGCAGTTCGTCCCGCTGAGCCAGGAGACGATCGACGAGCAGCGGCAGACGCTCGAGGACGCGACGGCATCGTGACGACTGCGGAGATCACCAGCGGGGCGCCCGCCGTCGTTGCCCTCCCGACCAAGAAGATCCGGTGGGGTGAGCAGGTCGTGTATGCGGTTCTCTTCGCCGCTTCCGCCGTCTCCGTGCTCACGACGGTCGGGATCGTCCTCTCGCTCGTCCTGCCCGCGCTCGAGTTCTTCGAGGTGGTCAGCCCCTGGGAGTTCTTCACGGGCACGGTCTGGGCGCCGCTCTTCCTGGATGCGCACTTCGGCGTCGTGCCGCTCGTGGTGGGAACGCTCACGATCTCCTTCTGGTCGGCGCTCGTCGCCTTCCCCCTGGGGATCGGGGTCGCCATCTACCTGAGCGAGTACGCGCCGCCGCGGGCGACCGCGTTCCTGAAGCCGATCCTCGAGATCCTGGCGGCGATCCCGACGGTCGTGCTCGGGTACTTCGCACTCACGTTCGTCACCCCGTTCCTGCGCGACCAGGTGGGCGTGCAGGTCGAGGTCTTCAACGCGCTGTCCGCGAGCCTCGTGCTCGGAATCATGCTCATCCCCACGGTGGCGACGCTCTCGGAGGACGCGATGGCCGCAGTCCCACGCGACCTTCGCGATGGTGGGTACGCGCTCGGCGCCGACAAGCTCCAGGTCTCGACCCGCATCGTCGTCCCGGCCGCCGTCTCGGGGATCATCGCCGCGTTCGTCCTCGCCTTCTCGCGCGCCGTCGGCGAGACGATGATCGTGCTCATCGCCGCCGGGCAGCTGGCCCAGATCACGTTCGACCCGCGGAACACGATCGAGACGATCACGGCCTTCATCGGCGCAACCGGCAACGGTGACGTCCCGACGGGCTCGATCGAGTACAAGACGATCTTCGCCGTCGGGCTCACGCTCTTCGCGATGACGCTCGTCATGAACCTCATCTCGATCCGCCTCGTTCGCAAGTACCGGGAGATCTACGAGTGACGTCGGTCGCCGCGCCCACCTCGATGCTGTCGGAGCGCCCACGCCGCGTCTGGCGGAATCGCCTGTTCAAGGTGGCGATGCTGTTCTGCATGTTCGTCGCCTTCGGAACGCTCGCCGTCCTGCTCGTGGACACCTTCGTGACGGGCTGGCCCGAGCTCGACGGCCAGCTCCTCAACGGGCTGCCGTCGACGCTCCCGGAGGAAGCGGGCGCGCGGCCTGCGATCCTGGCGACGCTCTACCTCGGGGCGCTCGTCCTGCTCTTCTCCGTCCCGATCGGCGTCCTCACGGCGATCTACCTCGAGGAGTACGCGAACCGCGAGCGGTGGTGGAACCGGGCGATCGAGGTGAACATCCAGAACCTCGCGGCCGTTCCGGCCATCGTCTACGGGATCCTGGGGCTCGCGTTCATCGTGCGCGGGATCGGCGTCGGCCGCGTGATCCTGGCCGGTGGGCTGATCCTCACCCTCGTGGTGCTGCCCACGGTCGTGGTCTCCTCGCGAGAGGCGATCCGCGCCGTCCCGGACTCGATCCGCCAGGGCGCGTTCGCGCTCGGGGCGACGAAGTGGCAGGTCGTCTGGCGCCAGGTGCTCCCGGCGTCGATCCCCGGCATCGCCACCGGCTCGATCCTCGCCCTCTCGCGCGCCGTGGGCGAGACGGCGCCGCTGATCATGGTCGGCGCCATCACCTACGTCGCCTTCAACCCGACGCTCCTCGGGCCGTACACCGCGCTCCCCGTGCAGATCTACAACTGGACGCGACAGCCGGACGTGGACTTCCAGACCCTCGCCGCCGCCGGCGCTATCGTCCTCCTCGTCATCGTGCTCAGCATGAACGCGGTGGCGATCTTCCTTCGCAATCGCTACCGCAAGCAATGGTGATCGAGGCAATGACGCAGATGGAAGCCCCGCACATCGACAGCTCCCGCATCGCAGAGGTCTCCACCGCCCTCGACCGGAGCGAGGTCGAGCGCCGCGAGAAGGTCTTCTCGGTGACCGACCTGAGCGTCTCCTACGGCGGCAAGGTCGCGCTCCTGGACGTCAACCTCGACGTCTACCGGAACACCGTGACCGCATTCATCGGCCCGTCCGGGTGCGGGAAGAGCACGTTCATTCGCTGCTTCAACCGCATGAACGACCTCATTCCCGGCGCCAAGGTGACGGGAGAGGTCCTCTACCACGGCCAGGATCTCTACAGCCCCGACCTCGACCCCGTGGAGATCCGGCGCCGGATCGGCATGGTGTTCCAGAAGCCGAACCCGTTTCCGAAGTCGATCTACGACAACATCGCCTTCGGTCCTCGGGTGCTCGGCATGAAGGGCAGCATGGACGAGCGCGTCGAGGGCGCCCTCCGCCACGCCGCGCTCTGGGACGAGGTCAAGGACCGGCTGAAGGATGGCGCGCTCGGGCTGTCGGGAGGCCAGCAGCAGCGCCTCTGCATCGCCCGGGCGCTCGCGGTCGAGCCCGACGTCATCCTCATGGACGAGCCGGCGTCGGCGCTCGACCCGATCTCCACGACGCGCATCGAGGACCTCATGCACGAGCTCAAGCGCGAGTACACGATCGTGATCGTCACTCACAACATGCAGCAGGCGGCACGCGTCGCGGACATGACCGCCTTCTTCAGCGTCCTCGTGGACGAAGACGGTGCGGGTCGCCGCGGCATCCTCGTCGAGTACGACGCGACGACGAAGATCTTCACGTCACCGTCCGACAAGCGAACCGAGGACTACGTGACGGGACGGTTCGGATGAGGATCGAGCTCCAGGCCGAGCTCGACTCCCTCGAGGCCGAGTTCCAGCAGATGGGCGAGGTGGTCCTCCGGGCCATCCGCGGAGCCGTCGACGCGCTCCGCACGCAGGACGTCGAGCTCTGCGACGAGGTCATCGCCTTCGACGACGAGATCGATGCGCACTACCTCGCGGTCGAGCGGAACGTCGAGGTCGTCATCGCCCGCCAGACCCCGGTCGCGAGCGACCTTCGCCTCGTCCTCGCGCTCCTGCACTGCGGGCTGCATCTCGAGCGTATCGGCGACCAGTGCGTCACGATCGCCAAGCTGACGAAGCTCTCCAGCCACCTCGGGACGCGCTCGGAGGTCGTCGAGAGCCTCGTCGACATGGGCGAGCGGTGCGCCGAGATGGTGAAGGTCGCGCTGGATGCCTTCTCCTCGCGCGACCTCGAGCGCGCTCGCGGGCTGCACGGTCTCGACGAGCTCGTCGACCGTGCGAACCGGCAGGTGTTCCAGGAGGTGCTCGGCTACGTCGACGACGTCGAGGCGCTCGAGTGGGGGATGCGCCAGATCACCGTCGCCCGCTGCTTCGAGCGGATCGGCGACAACGCCGTGGACATCGGCGAGCAGACGGCCTTCGTCGTCACCGGCGAGTTCGCCGAGTTCACCGACGCCTCTCGCTGATCTCCAGCCGGGCAGCGCCCGCGCCGCCGCGTCCGAGCGCGCCGGCTCTGGCGCGTTCACCACCTCGCAACCGATCGTTCACCGCTCTTCACCCCACCGCCAGGCACGCCGCGGCGACCCTTCCGGCGCACGGTAACTCGTCAACGACGGAGGAGTGGAGAAGGACATGAAGTACTCAGTGGGGCGCCGCGTGCTCGCGGTCGCCGGAGGGGTCGTCGCCTGTCTCGCGGTTGCGTCCATCGCAGTCGCCGGGTCGGCGCAGCAGAACCCGACGTACAACCTGAAGAAGCTCAAGGGCTCGATCACCGCGGACGGCTCGTCCACCGTTGGCCCGTACACGACGGCCGCGGCGGAGCTGTTCGCCCGCGCCGGCGCCTCGGGCGTCCGGGTGACGGTCGGCATCTCCGGGACCGGCGGCGGCTTCCAGCGCTTCTGCAAGGGCGAGACCGACCTGGCGGACGCATCCCGCCCGATCAAGGCCAGCGAGGCGCAGGAGTGCATCAAGAACGGCGTCGGCTACCGGCGCGCGTTCACCGTCGCGAACGACGCGCTGACCGTCGTCGTGAACAAGCAGAACACGTGGGCCAAGTGCCTCTCGGTCGACGAGCTCAAGAAGGTCTGGGATCAGGGCTCCAAGGTCAACAACTGGAAGGACATCAGGGACGGGTTCCCGGATGTGCCGCTCAAGCTCTTCGGAGCCGGCACGGACTCCGGGACGTTCGACTACTTCACCGAGGTCATCAACGGGAAGTCGAAGCGGAGCCGGTCCGACTACGTGGCGACCGAGGACGACAACGTCACCGTTCAGGGCGTCGCTGGTGAGCGCGGGGGAATGGGGTACTTCGGGTACTCCTACTTCGTGGAGAACCAGGACAAGCTGAAGGCGCTCGAGATCAGGAACCCGAAGACCGGGGAGTGCGTCGCCCCGTCGGCGAAGGCGGCCCAGACCGGGACGTACAAGCCGCTCGCGCGACCGCTCTTCATCTACGCGAAGGCGTCGTCGTTCCAGCGCAAGGAAGTGCAGGCGTTCCTCGACTTCATCTTCGACAACGAGGTCGCGATCGCGAAGCGGGCGGACTTCATCCCCCTGACGCCGAAGCAGCTGAAGAAGGCGCGGACGACGTTCTACCTCGCCGTCAAGGCTGCGAACAAGTCCTAGCAGCTCCTCCTCCACCCGACACCTGCCAGCAGAGGGGGCGGCCGACGGGCCGCCCCCTCAGCGTTCCGGCGCTACGGCGCCGGCGCGCTCCGGCCGGCCGGTGAGCCGACGGGCTCCGTCCGGACGACGGGAGCTGCGCTCGGGTACGGGGGCCAGGTCAGCCGCCGCCGGAGCCAGAGCGCGACGTAGACGAGCGCGACGAGGACGGGGACCTCGATGAGCGGCCCGACGACGCCGGCGAGGGCCTGGCCGGACGCGGCGCCGAAGACGCCGACCGCAACGGCGATCGCGAGCTCGAAGTCGTTCGAGGCGACGGTGAAGGAGAGCGCGGCGGTCTGCGGGTACGGGAACCCCAGCACCCGGCCGGAGAAGAAGCCCAGCACCCACATGACGGCGAAGTAGACGAGGAGCGGCGCGGCGATGAGCGCGACGTCGAGCGGCTGCGAGGTGATCTCCTCGCCCTGGATGGCGAAGAGGAGCACGATCGTGAAGAGGAGCCCGTAGAGGGTGAACGGCGCGATGCGCGGGACGAGCCGGCTCTCGTACCACTCGCGTCCCCGCCGCCGGATCCCGATCGTCCTCGTGAGGTAGCCGGCGAGGAGGGGGATGCCGAGGAAGATCAGCACCGTCCGCGCGACCTCCCAGATCCCGACCTCGAACCCCTGGGTGTCGAACCCGAGCCAGCCGGGCAGCACGCTGAGGTAGAACCAGCCGAGCAGCGCATAGGCGACGAGCTGGAAGATCGCGTTGAAGACCACCAGGATCGCCGCCCGCTCGCGGTCGCCGAGCGCGATGTCGTTCCAGACGAGGACCATCGCGATGCAGCGCGCGAGGCCGACGATGATCACGCCCGTGCGGTAGGCGGGCTGGTCGGCGAGGAAGATCCAGGCGAGCGCGAACATGAGCGCCGGGCCGACGACCCACGAGAGGAAGAGCGAGGCGCCGAAGAAGCGGCCGTTTCCTACGCCGTCGTCGCTCAGGCGACCGAGGTCCTCGTAGCGGACCTTCGCCAGGACCGGGTACATCATCACGAGCAGCCCGATCGCGATCGGCAGCGAGACTGTGCCGACCTGGAGCTTCTCGAGCCCGTCGTTCAGGCTCGGCACGATCGTCCCGAGCAGGAGCCCGCCTGCCATGGCCAGCCCGATCCAGAGCGGGAGGTAGCGGTCGAGCCGCGACAGGCGCGTGAGGACGGCCTGCTCGTCCGCGGTCATGTGGTGGGCGCTCGACCCGAGGCAGGCGGTCTCATGCCCAGGAGACTACAGCTCCATCGACAGGCGTCGATGGTGATCGACCACAGGGAGGCCTCGGGGGAATCCCCTACCCGATTGCGGGATACCTACGAATCGATGGACGTCGATGGAGTTCTACGCTTGGCCCGAGCTGTCGAGCGTGCACGTTCCGGCGAGAAGGAGGTCACCATGGTGAACGCTCCGCTCCTGTACGAGGTGGAGGCGAGCATCCTCGCGCCGGGCACGTCCGAGGCCCGGATGAAACGCAGCGCCGTCGTCTTCGACACGTCCCCGGAGCCTCGCGACGAGCTGCCCGGTCCCGGTGAGCTGCTCGCGACGGCATTCGCCGCGTGCATGCTGAAGAACGTCGAGCGCTTCTCCCGCCTGCTCGGGTTCCGGCAGGAGGGCGCGCGGGTGAGAGTCGTCGCCGAGCGCCAGGAGTCGCCGCCGCGCTTCACGAGGGTCGAGTACGAGCTCGTGCTCGCGACCGACGAGCCGCCGGAGCGCGTCGAGCTCCTGCGTCGCAACCTCGTGAAGTTCGGGTCCGTCTTCAACACGCTCGCCGCGGTCTGCGAGGTCAGCGGCACCGTTTGTGCCGAGGCGTCCGTCGGCTCCGGCGTGCACGGCGAGTAGTCGAGGCCGTCCGAGGGGAGGTAGCCGTGGACACCGAGACCGTCGTGATGGTGATCGGCCTTCTCGTCCTCGCGATCGTGTCGGGGATGCTCGGGCTCGGCGTCGCCTTCGCCGCCGTTCCCTTCCTCTCGCTCTTCATGTCCGACCTCGTGAACGAGGTGCAGCCGCTCAGCCTGCTGCTGAACGGCGCGACCGCGTTCGCCGCGGCGATCGGCTTCGCCCGCAGCGGCCTCGTGGACTGGCGCCGGGCGGGCATCCTCGCCGGGGTGACGGCGGTCGCCGCTCCCGTCGGAGCGCTGCTCGCCCAGGTCGTCGCGGCGGAGCTGATCTGGACCGTGTACCTCGCCGCGGTCGGCTACCTCGCGTTTCGCCTGTTCCGCCCGGTGCAGGCGGCGCCGGCGAAGGTTCGCTTCCGACTCGCCGTGCTGCTCGCGATCCCGATCGCGGTACTCAGCGGCCTCCTCGGCGTCGGGCCGGGGTTCCTCCTGCTCCCGACGCTCGTGCTGGTCGGCGTCGAGGTGAAGCACGCCGCCGCCATGAACGCGATCGCGGTGACCCCGCCGTCCTTCACCGCGCTCGTCCCGCACCTGAGCACGGCGGCGTGGGACCCGACGCTGACCGTCGCTCTGCTCATCGCCGGCGTCTCGGGCTCCTTCCTGGGCGCCCGGATCACGAGCCTCTACGTTCCGGCCGGGTGGGTCAAGCAGCTGTTCGCGGTGCTGATCGTGGTCGTCACCGCGTACAAGGTCGTCACCGTCCTCGCGTGATCAGCGCGTCGTCGCCGGCTCGGCCTCGAGCTCCGCGAGCAGCCGCCGCACGCGCGCGTCGAGGTCGTCCCGGATCGCCCGCACCTCGTCGAGGGAGCCCGCCTCGGCGGGATCGGCGACGACCCAGTCCTCGTAGCGCTTGCCGGGGTAGATCGGGCACGCGTCGCCGCAGCCCATGGTGATGACGACGTCAGCCGCCCGTACGACTTCGTCGGTGAGTGGCTTCGGGAAGGCGTCGGCGAGGTCGACGCCCAGCTCCGACATCACCTCCGCGACGTGCGGGTTGACGACTTCCGCCGGATCGGACCCGGCCGAGCGAACGTGCACCGCGCCGTCCGAGCGAAGGTTCACGAGGCCGGCAGCCATCTGGCTTCGCCCCGCGTTCTGGACGCAGACGAAGAGCACCTCCGGCTTCTCCTTCGTGACGAGGCGCTCGGCCTGCGCCAGGGCCCGCAGGCGCTCGCGCGCGAAGCGGTAGGCGAGGACGGGCACGAACACGTTGATCTTCGACTCGCCGAGGAGGTCCACCGACTCCGTCAGGAAGCGCTGGATCGTCTCCTTCGAGAAGGTGCCTGCGAACTCGTCCTGGAGCGCCTCGGCCGCCTTCTCGACGTGCGCGCGAGTGACGGGGTCGTACACGTTGGTCACTTCTCCTCCTTCGTCGCGACGACCTGATGCTCGCAGAAGAGATCGGGCGTCGTCAATATCGACTCTGGTAAATATGTGGTGAGCGTCGGGCAGCGCATCGAAGGCAGTCGATACCATCGCTGGCGATGAAGGAGCTCCCGCTCGTCGAGTGCTGCACCCCGCTCGCGGGCTCGACGCTCTCGGTCGACGAGGCGGCCGAGCTCGAGCGCCTGTTCAAGGCGCTCGCCGACCGCAACCGGCTCCGGATCCTCAATGCCCTCCTGCAGGCACACGGGGAACCGGTCTGCGTCTGCGAGTTCCAGCCGACGCTCGGCATCTCCCAGCCGACCGTCTCCCACCACCTCAAGCAGCTCGTCGAGGCAGGGCTGCTCGAGCGGGAGAAGCGCGGCACCTTCGCGTACTACCGGTTGAAGCCGGGCGCCCTCGAGCGCATCGGCGTCCTCCTCGAAGAGCCCGCCTCTCTCACGACAGCCTGACGTGCGGGCCGATCTCGCGCGGGCGCTGACGGCCGAGGCGATCGGGACGTTCGCGCTCGTGCTCCTGGGCTGCGGGGCGATCATGGTCGACGCCGGCGACGCCGGCTTGGGGCAGGTCGGGATCGCGCTCGCCTTCGGCCTCGTCGTCATGGCGATGATCTACGCGATCGGCCACATCTCCGGCGCGCACCTCAACCCGGCCGTGACGCTCGGCTTCGCGCTCAGCCGCCACTTCCCGGTACGGCGCCTGCCCGCGTACTGGGCGGCGCAGGTCGCGGGCGCGATCGCGGCGGCGCTCGTCCTGCGCGCGTCGCTCGGCGACGTCGCGAGCGTCGGCGCGACGTCGCCGTCGGGGTCGGATGCGCAGTCGTTCGTCTGGGAGCTGCTCCTCACCGGGATCCTCGTCACCGTCGTCATGGCCGTCGCGACGGACACGCGGGCGGTCGGAGAGGCGGCCGCCATCGCGATCGGCGGGACGATCGCGCTCGCGGCGCTCGTCGCAGGGCCGATCTCGGGCGCGTCGCTGAACCCGGCGCGCTCGCTCGGCCCCGCGCTGGCCTCGGGCGAGCTCTCCGCGCTCTGGATCTACCTCGTCGCGCCGGTTCTCGGCGCGGGAGCCGGAGCGCTCGTGTACGGCCTCCTCCGGGGAGGCGCCCCGGAGCACGTTCGGGCTTGACGCCCCCCGGCGATCGGCACAGAATCCCCGGTGCCGCGTCGTCGTCCACGGGAGAGGAACGAGATCGGGTGGGGGTCGTCTTCCTGCTCAGGCACGCCAGCGCAGGCGAGCGTCTCGCCTCGCCGAGCCTGGACCGCTCGCGACCGCTCGACGAGCAGGGCCTGCTGGAGGCGGCGCGCCTCGGCCGCGCCCTTGCGCCTCTCGGTTTCGAGCGCATCCTCTCGAGCCCGCTCCTCCGCTCGGTCGAGACCGTCGAGGAGCTCGCGGCGCGGCTCGGACTCGGGATCGAGCTCCGTGAGGAGCTCGCGCCGGGCTCGTCGTACGAGAGCCTCGCGACCCTGCTCGACGGCCTCGACGAGCGCTCGACGCTCGCCTGCACGCACCGCGAGGCGTTCGAGGCGCTCTTCCCTGCGGGCATCACGTGCGAGAAGGGCGGAGGCTGGTTCCTCACCCGGGTCGACGGAAGCTGGCAGCCGGACGTGTACGTCGCGCCGCCGAGCGCCGCGGCGGTGCGCTCGGCTCTCGCGGCCGCGTCTCGCTGAGTCCAGCGGCTCCAGCGCTCAGGCGGCCGCCGCGCGCGCGGGCTGCGCGAGCATCAGGGCCGCGCCCTCGCGGAGCCCGCCGCGCCCGACCTCGAGCGTCGCGCCGAGCCGGTACGCGAGCTCCGCGAGCACGAGCGTCCCGCCGAGGAGCGTCGCGGCGCGCTCCGGCGTCACTCCGTACGCGGTGACCAGCGACGCCGGGGGCACGCGCCGGAGTGTCTCCGTGAACGCGTCGAGCTCCCGGACACCGAAGCGCACGCCGACGATCCTGCCGATGGCACGCGCCGTGCCTCCGACGGCGAGCGTCGTGCTCGTCTCGGGCGGGTCGAGCGTGTCGAGCGCGCAGCGGACGGCATGGCCGGCTGCGAGCACCTGCTCCGCCGTCGAGACCGGGGAGCCGAGGTGCTCGCGCGTGACGCGGAGCGCCCCCGTGTCGAGCGACCGCACCCAGCCCGGGCTCGAGCCGGGAACGCCGACGGCGAGCTCGCACGAGCCGCCCCCGAGGTCGATCACGGCGACCGCGCCCCGAGGGTGCTTCATCCGGGCGACGGCGCCCTCCCAGGCGAGCCGGCCCTCGTCGTCCCCTTCGAGCTGGACGACCGGTGCCTTCGTCGCCTCGGCGAGGACGGCGCGAAGCTCGTCGCCGTTCGCTGCCTGGCGCCCCGGCGCGGTCACGATCGTCTCGATGCGCTCGGCGCCTCCCTTGCGAGCCAGCCGCGCGAATCGCCGGGCGACCTCTCGCGTCTCCTCGAGCTTCGCCCGACCGATACGGCCGAGGACGTAGACGTCATCGCCGAGCCGGAGGTAGTGCCGCTCGCGACGGGTCTGGGCGACCTTGCCTCCGTCCACGTCCGCGACGAGGAGGCGCGCGGTGTTGGAGCCGATGTCGACGACGGCGACCTTCACGAGCGGCATTCTGGTGTCGGGGGCGGCTGGTCAGACACTCCGCTGCTCGCGGGCGCGTCGCCGCGACCGCACGGCGGCACGGCGCATCATCGTCGCCTGGTGCGTGCGCGGCTTCTCGGAGGTCGGGATGCGAGACCAGGTTCCGTCGGGCGCGAGCGCCCACGCGTTCGTGTCGTCGGCGAGGGCGCTGTCGAGGATCCCGCTCACCTCCTGCTTGATCCGCGCGTTCTCGACGGGGACGACGACCTCGATGCGGTGGTCGAGGTTTCGGCCCATGAGGTCCGGGCTCCCGATGTACGTCATCGACCGGTCGCCAGCCTCGAAGTCGTAGATGCGGCTGTGCTCGAGGAAGCGCCCGACGATCGAGCGGACGCGGATGTTCTCGGAGAGCCCCTCGACGCCGGGACGCAGCGAGCACGTCGTCCGCGCGATGATGTCGATGCTCGCGCCGGCCTGCGAGGCGGCGTACAGCTCGTCCACGATGGCTCGATCGACGAGGTGGTTCATCTTGAGCCTGATCCGCGCGTGCTCGCCTGCGGCCGCCGCGGTGGCGACGGCTCGGATCTCCTCGACGAGCCCGCTGCGGAGCGTGAACGGGGCGACGAGGAGCTTCCGGAACTGCTGCGGGCGGCCGAACCCGGTGATGTAGTTGAAGAGGTCGGCGACGTCCGCGCAGATGTCCTCGTCCGCCGTGAAGATCCCGAGGTCCTCGTACAGGCGAGCGGTGGCGGCGTGGTAGTTGCCCGTCCCGATGTGCGCGTAGCGCTTGAGCTCCTTGCCCTCGCGCCGGACGACGAGCGTCATCTTCGCGTGGATCTTGAGGTCGGGGAACCCGTATGCGACGTGGACACCCGCCTTCTCGAGCGCGCGCGACCACTCGATGTTGCGGCGCTCGTCGAAGCGCGCCTTGAGCTCGACGAGGCACACCGCCTGCTTGCCCTCTTCGGCGGCCTGGATGAGCGCGCCGATGAGCGCGCTGTCGTCGCTCGTTCGGTAGACGGCCGTCTTCATCGCGATCACGTCGGAGTCCTGGACCGCCGCCTGGGCGAAGAGCTCGAAGCTCGCGCGGAACGACTCGTACGGCTGGTGGACGGCGATGTCACCGCGCTTGATCTCGTCGAAGATCCGCGTGACGTCGCCCTGCGCCCGCAGGAACCGCGGCGGGACGACGGGCACCCAGGGCGTCAGCTTGAGGTCGGGGCGGTCGAGCGCGGCGAGCTCCCGGAGGTCGGCGAGGTCGAGGAGCGTGTCCACGCGGTAGACCTGCGTCTCGTCGGCGCCCAGGCCCTCCTGGAGCCGGGCCACCATCGCCGTCGTGGCCGACGAGCTGACCTCGAGCCGCACGACATCCCCGAAGCGCCGCTTGCGCAGCTCGCTCTCGACGGCTTCGAGCAGATCGCTCGCGTCGTCCGAGACCTCGAAGTCGGCGTCCCGGGTCACCCGGAAGACCGCCCGCTCGAGAACCGTCGCGCCCGGGAAGAGCGTCGGCAGGAAGTGCGCCACCACCTGCTCGAGCGGGACGAAGAGACCGCGCTTGCCGATCTCGACGAAGCGGGGGAGGCCCTCCGGGATCTTCACCCGCGCGAAGCGCTCCTCGCCGGTCTCGGGGTCGCCGACGAAGACGGCGAGCGACAGCGAGAGGTCGGAGATGTACGGGAACGGGCGCCCCGGCCCCACCGCGAGCGGCGTCAGGATCGGGAAGATCTCGCGCTCGAAGTGCTTCCGGAGGCGGTCGAGCTCCTTCGACGTGCAGTCCTCGATCCCCCCGACGACGATCCCCTCCTCGGCGAGCGCGGGCCGGAGCTCCCGCTTCCAGGTTCGCGCCTGCTGCGCGACGAGGCCGAGCATCCGCTCTCGGATGCGGGCGAGCGCCTGCTGTGGCGTGAGACCGTCGGCCGAGCGCATGGCGAGGCCCGACTCGGCCTGCTCGAGGAGGCCTGCCACGCGCACCTGGAAGAACTCGTCGATGTTCGAGGAGAAGATCGAGCAGAAGGTGACGCGCTCCAGGAGCGGCAGCGTCTGGTCGCTCGCGAGCTCGAGCACCCGCGCGTGGAAGTCGATCTGGGAGAGCTCGCGGTTGAGGAGGCGGCTCGCCGGCTCGGTATCGATTCGCGTCTCCACGTCGACATTCTGTATCGGCAGCGACGGGTCGGGGGTAATCGTCCGGTGAACGCGGCAAGCGGGGGCCGGCCCTGGCGGGCCCCCGCTTGCCCCTTCCTGCGGCTCGGCCCCGCGTCAGGTCGTCGGCCGAAGCAGGAAGCCCCTGCCCTGCTCGATGCGTCCGCAGTCATCGCACACGGGACGAGCGGGATGGGTGTCGGCGCGGTGACGCTCCGGCGACGAGTCGGTGAACGGCGGCGGGTGCTCGGGCGCGGGTGACGTCAGGCGAGGGCGTCGACGACGAGCGCCTGGAAGTGCGCGACGAGCTGCTCCGACTCGGGCAGCAGGCGTCCGTGCTCGACGAGGCCCGAGCGGACGCCGGCCTGCACGCGCGCGATGAGGAGGCTGTCCTCGGCGCCGACCTGGCGGTCGAACTCGAGCGACTCCTCGATCCAGCCCGGGTCGGCGTCCTCGGCCACGAAGTAGTCGAGGAAGCGGGACGTGCGCTCGGTCGTGAGCGGGCGGATCGGCCCGATCGAGAAGTTCGGCCGGCCGGGCATCACGTTGATCACGGTTCCCGGGAAGAGGAGGTGGAACTGGCCGCGCTCGACCTCGCCGGTGAGGTCGTAGCCCCCCTTCGGCTCGGGCCGCGGCGGGCCGTGCTGCGTCATCCGGTTCCCCTCGACCTCGAGCAGGTAGGCCTCGGGCGACACGTCCATCGCCGCGGAGAAGCCGGGGTGGGCGACCGGGCAGTGGTAGCACTCGAGGAAGTTCTCGGCCGAGATCTTCCAGTTGCCCTCGACCTCCCACTCGGCGCGCTGGAGGAAGCGGAGGGCGTCGAGGTCGATCCCGGCGGCCCGGATCCGCTCCGGGACGTCGCCGAGGTGCTCGGCGAGTGGGGGAGCGTCGACGTCGGGGTTGACGAAGACGAGCGGCCCCCAGGTGTCGACCTGCACCGGCACGAGCCCGAGCTCGGCCGCGTCGCTTCCGCCCTCGCGCGCGAAGCGAGGGGCGGCGACGAGGCGCCCGTCGAGGCCGTACGTCCAGGCGTGGTACGGGCACTGGAGCGTCGCGCGCTTCCCAGAGCCCTCGCAGACGAGCGAGCCCCGGTGCCGGCACACGTTGAGGAAGGCGCGCAGCAGTCCGTCCTCGTCGCGGACGAGCACGACCGGAACGTGGCCGACCTGCGCCGCGAGGAAGGAGCCGGGCTCGGCGATCTCGTCCCTGCGGGCGACGTACTGCCAGGCGTGGTGGAAGATCCGCTCCTGCTCCAGCCGAAGGACGGTCGGGTCCGTGTACCAGCTCCAGGGGAGCGTCCTCGTCTCGACCGCGCCCACGTGGAGAACGGTACCCGCGCTCAGGCGGCGATGCGCGCGGTATCCGCCTCGAGCCTGATGAGGTACACGGGGCGTGGTGAGCGGAGGTAGTCGACGACCGCCGCCTCCTCGTGGAGGCTCGGGAGGAGGGTCTTCCAGCCCGCGACGTGCTCGGGGGAGTGGAAGTCACCGGACGCGACCGAGGAGAGGCCGGCGTCCGCGACCCAGGAGAAGAGCTGCGTCCGGTTGAAGAGCTCGAACCGGTGCGCGAGCCCGCGGAGCTCGGCGTCGCGCGAGAAGCGTCTCGTGAGACGTCCGGGGCTCGTCGCGGGCTCGCTTCCGTTCGGGTGCGCCGCGACGAGCGCGGCGCCGGCCTCGGCGGCCGTTCTCATCGCCTCGGCGATCCCCTCGTCGACCGAGACGAACCGACGGAGCCCGATGGCGACCGCGTGCGCGGCCCGGTCGGGCACGTCGTCGTTGTACGTGAGCTCGAGGCCCGGGACGACGAGCATCCCGTACGTCCGCCACGCGCGGGCGGCCTCCCGCTCGACCTCGGCGAGGTACCCCGGCCAGGACTCCTCGTCGACGGACGAGAAGGGAACCTCCAGCTGGAGGCGCCACGGGTCGTCCGAGCGGACGACGTGGTCGGTGACGGCGAGGACGTCGAACCCGTTGCGCCCGTGGAAGTCCACGAGCTCCGGAACCGTGAGCGCGCCGTCGGACCACGTCGAGTGGGCGTGCAGCTCGCAGAGGAGCGGTCCGAGGGCTCGTCGCATCGCCGTCAGCGTGCCGCAGGCACGGGCCGACGTGGGGAGAAAAGTGGTTGATTTCCAGGGAAGATCTCGATCCATTGCGACCTGCGCGGCGGCGGGTAGGCTCCTGCCCGATGACGAGTGGGTCGGGAACGTCGGCCGAGGCGCTCGCGGCGTCGGTCGAGGCCGAGTGGCAGCCGCTCGCGCTCGCCCGCGCGCTCGCCTGGTGGGAGTCGCAGCTCGATGCATCGGAGGCGAACGAGCGCGCGCGTGCCGCGACCGAGCTCGCTTGGTCGGACGCGCTCGCGGACGCCGGTGTCTTCGAGGCCGTCGGGCGCGCGCTCGAGGTCGAGCCCGACACGACCGTGCGCCGGCGGCTCGAGCTCGCCCGGAACGTCATGCTCGCGCACCAGGTTCCGGCCGGGCTCCGCGCCCGGATCGTGGAGCTCGAGTCGGCGGTGGAGGCGCGCTTCTCCCGGCATCGGGGCGTGGTGCGCGGCGTCGAGGTGGACGACAACGAGATCAACCGCATCCTGCGCGAGAGCGACGACCCGGCGGAGCGGCGAGAGGCGTGGGAGGCGTCGAAGACGGTCGGAGGGGCCGTCGCCGACGACGTCCGGGAGCTCGCGCGGCTCCGCAACGAGGCGGCGCGCGCGCTCGGGCACCGGGACTGGTTCGCGCTCTCGCTCGCGACGGACGAGCTCGACGAGGCGAAGCTGATCGCGATGCTCGCCGACGCCGACCGGGTGACCGCCGAGCCGTTCGCGCGTTGGAAGGCGGGGCTCGACGAGCGGCTCGCGACGCGCTTCGGCACGTCCGTCTCGGAGCTCCGCCCCTGGCACTACGCGGACCCGTTCTTCCAAGAGCGGCCCGCGGACGGGTCGGTCGACCTCGACCCGTACTTCGAGGGGGAGGACGTCGTCGCGCTCTCACGCCGTACCTTCGAGGGCATCGAGATCGACGTCGCCGGTGTCCTCGGGCGCAGCGACCTCTACCCGCGCGCGGGCAAGTGCCAGCACGCGTTCTGCATCGACATCGACCGCGCCGGCGACGTCCGCGTGCTTGCCAACGTCGTCCCGAACCACGACTGGGCGGACACGATGCTCCACGAGCTCGGGCACGCCGTCTACGACCTCGGCTTCGCCGACGACCTCCCGTGGCTCTTCCGGAGCACCCACCTCGTCGCGACCGAGGCCTCCGCTCTGCTGTTCGGCGCGCTCGCCGGGGACCCGGAGTGGCTCGAGCGCGTGCGCGGGGTCGATCGCGACGAGGCATCCCGGCTCGCGGGGCCGCTGCGCGTCGCTCGGGCCGCCGGGCTGCTCGTCTTCACGCGCTGGGTGCTCGTGATGAACGCGTTCGAGCGCGCGCTCTACGCCGACCCCGACGGCGACCTCGACGCGACCTGGTGGGAGCTCGTCTCCCGCTACCAGCTCGTGACACCGCCCGACGGCCGCAGCGCCCCCGACTGGGCGGCGAAGATCCACGTCGCCACGGCGCCGGTCTACTACCACACCTACCTCTACGGGGCGATCGTCGCCCTGCAGCTCGAGGGCGCGCTTCGGGAGTCCGCGGGCGGGATCGTCGACCGTCCCGAGGCCGCCGCCCTGCTGTGCGAGCGCCTGTTCGCGCCGGGGGAGTCGATTCGGTGGGATCGCCTCGTCCAGCGCGCGACCGGCGCCCCGTTCTCCGTCGAGTGGCTGCACCGGGCGGTGTCGGCCGCATGAGCGACCTCTCGCGGCTCGTCGCCGAGGCGACGGTCGAGGAGGAAGAGCGGAAGACGAGCTACCTCGAGCTCTTCTTCGACCTCGTGTTCGTCTTCGCCTTCACCCAGGTTACGGCGCTCATCCTCGAGGACACGAGCGCGGCGGGGTTCGCCAGGGCGGCGCTCGTCCTGGCGATGGTGTGGTGGGCGTGGTCCGCGTACACGTGGATGACGAACGCGATCGACATCGAGAACATCGTGACCCGGCTGCTCGTCTTCGCTGCGATGGCCGCCGGCTTCTTCATGGCGCTCGCCGTACCGGATGCGTACGCGGACGAGGGGGCGTGGTTCGCGGTCGCGTACTTCGTCGTGCGCGTCCTCAACTCGGCCCTCTTCAGCTGGGGCGTCCGCCACGATCCGGTGCAGCTCAGGGCGACGTTGAGGCTCGGCCCCTGGTTCCTCGTCGCCGCGTTCGTCGCCCTCGCGGGCGGGTTCGTGGACAGCGACCTCCGGCCGTGGGTGTGGCTCGCCTCGCTCGCGATCGACGTGACGGGCACGCTCACCGTCGCCCGCGCGGGGTGGAAGGTCTCGGCCTCGCACTTCGCGGAGCGCTTCGCCCTCATCGTGATCATCGCGCTCGGGGAGTCGATCGTCGCGATCGGGATCGGCGCGGCCGGGCTCGCGCGGGACTGGACCTTCGCCCTCTCGGTCGTCGTGGCCTTCGCCGGCGTCGTCTCGCTCTGGTGGACGTACTTCGACGTGACGGCGGTCTCGGTCGCGCGCTCGTTCGCGGCCACGCGGCCCGAGGACCGAGGAAGGTTCGCGCGGGACGTCTTCACGTACTTCCACTTCCCGATCGTCCTCGGGATCATCTTCTACGCCGTCGCGGCCGAGAAGACGCTCGCGCACCCGCGTGACCCGCTGTCGGACGCAGGCCGCTGGGCGCTCGGGCTCGGCGTCGCGCTCTTCCTGCTCGGCCTCGTGCTCATGCGGCTCCGCGTCGTCCGGGCCGTCGCCTGGGAGCGTGTCGCTGCGGCCGTGGCGGCGGTCGCGCTCGCCGTGGCGCTCGACGGCGTCGACGCGATCGTGACCCTCGGCGCCGTCGTCGCCCTCCTGGTGGCGGCGATCGCGGTCGAGAGCGCGCGGCTCCGCGAGGTCCGGCGCTCCCTCAAGTCCGCGTAGTCACTCGGGGTCACCCGTCCTCGAAGCCCTCGAGCACGGCGCGGACGAGCGCCCCGACCGTCTCGACGACGTAGCCCCCCTCCTGGACGAAGACGGTGGGGAGCCCGAGGGCGCCGAGGAGACGGCCCGCCTCTCGGAAGCCCGCCTCCGTGACCTCGAGTGGCGCGTTCGGGTCCTCTGCCGCCGCGTCCACGCCGAGCGGCACGACGAGGGCCTCGCTCTCGTGCCGGTTCGCGGCGCCGACGAGCTGTGCGACTCCCTCGAGCCAGGCGTCGTCGCGGGCGCCGGGCGACAGGGGTACGTTCAGGTTCGTAGGCCCACTCTCGTCCGCGAACCCGAGGAAGTGCGGGAACCAGCCGTGCGCCGGGTTCACGTGCACCGAGCCGGTGAGGACGTCGTTGCGCTCGGCGAAGATCGCCTGCGCGCCGTTCCCGTGGTGCGCGTCGAGGTCGAGGATCGCGACGCGCGCGAAGCGCTGGTCGCGGAGGTGCTGGGCGGCGACGGCGGCGTTGTTCAGGTAGCAGGAGCCGCCGAAGGCGGAGCGCGTGACGTGGTGGCCGGGCGGGCGGCAGCAGGCGTACGCCGCGCGCGCGCCGTCGAGGACGAGGTCGGCCGCGGTCAGCGCCGTGTCGACGGCTGCCCGCGCGGCCTCCCACGTGCCGCGCCCGACGACCGTCATCGTGTCGTACGCCCACGCGCCGGTTCGGGCTGCGAGCGACGCGGGCACTCGCGGCTCGAGGCCCGCGAGGAAGCCCGGCGTCGGGAAGAGGTAGCCGACCACGTCGCCCTGTCCCGGGTCGTCCGGGTAGCCCGCCTCGGCCCAGTCGTCCCACGCGGTCCTGAGGAACTCCACGAGGCCGGCGTCGTGGACGGCGAGCAGCGCGTCGTCCGCGTGGGCGGCCGCGGGGACGACCTCCGCGCCGGCCTCTACGAGGGCGCCACGGATGGCGTCGGCGCGCTCCGGGGTCTCGTCGTTCGGGATCGCGAGGCCGACCCAGACGGCGCTCGCGGGGCCGTGCAGGCGGTGCGCGTCCGACCAGGCGACGGGGGTCGAGAGCGCCACGCCTACCCGGCGAAGCGGTACTCGGCGGCCACGTCCGGCGTGAGGTAGGCGGCCGACGGGCTCCCCGCCGGCGTAAAGATCCCGAGGACGGTCAGCTCACGGTGGGCGCTCGTGTTCTCGACGATGTGCACCTGCCGGGGCCGGAGGCGGAAGGCCGAGCCCGGTCCGAGCTCCTGCGTTCGGTCGCCGATGTGCAGGCGGCCGGGGCCCTCGGGAACCCAGACGATCTCGTCGTACAGGTGGTAGTGCCACGGCGCCTTGCCCGGCGGGATGTACCCGGCGAAGAGCGTCGCCCGCGTCGAGCCGTTGTGCGGCCCGAGGAGGATCTGGAACGAGCGCGCGCCCGTCGCCTGCTCCGACCCGGCATGGTTGAGGCGCGCGACGGCCTCGCGCGCCCCGATCGGCGCGTGGCGGTCGGTGTCGGGACCGACCGTCGCGACGATCGCCGCGAGCTCGCCCTCGACCGCCTCGAGCCGTCCCTGCTCCCCGGCCAGGACGAGCCCGGCCGCGCCCGACGCGACGGGCCACGTCTCGCCGTTCAGCGCGAGCAGGCCCGAGCCGGCGAAGACGTAGACGAGCGTGTCGCGATCGGCGTCTCCGAGCACCTCGGTGTCGGGCTCCGCGAGCCTCACCTCCGAGAGCGCGAGCTCGGAGCCCGCGACGGGCGGCACGATCTCCCTGAGCGGCATGTGCGGAATCTAGCCGGACGTCGCGCGCCGGCGGTCGGTCGCCGCAATCCATAGTTCTCCGGGATGCCTCTCCGAGGAGACGCCGATTCCCGCCCGGTCGGCCACGAGCGACTCTACGGGAGACATTCGACGAGGAGAGGTCGACACATGACGATGCACGTTCACGAACGCACCGAGGACAAGCTCATGCGGATTCCCGTCGCCCTGCATGCGGAGTTCCCGACCGTCCCCGAGGAGGAGCTCGCCGCCGAGGTCGAGGCGACGGCGCAGGAGCTGCTCGAGACGGCGCGGATCGACGCGTTCGTCCCGGTGCTCGTGCACCGGTACGCACGGGAGCACGTGCTCGAGAGGCACCCGGACGCGGCTCACCCCGTCGACCTCATCGGACCGGAGGACCTGACGTCGGCGGCCTGAGCGCGGTCAGCCGCGCAGGACGAAGGCGACCTCGTCCACGAAGCACCACGACCAGCTCTCGTTCGACTCCGCCGAGCGGATCAGCGGGTGCCCGGTCTCGCGGAAGTGCCCCGTCGCGTGCCGGCTCGGCGAGTTGTCGCAGCAGCCGACCTTGCCGCACGTGAGGCACATGCGCAGGTGCACCCAGGGAGATCCGATCTTCTGGCACTCCTCGCACGCGAGTGGGGCGGGTGGGAGCTCCCGGACGTGGACGGAGTCGAGGTGCGTGCAGGCGCCGGCGGTCACGGGACGCGCATCATGCCCGGTCCGCGACAATCGGGACGAATCCGACCGAAAGGGAGTGCGATGACCACGCAGGCCATCCGCGCGTTCGAGACGCGCATCGACATCCCCGAGGAGGCGCGGACGAAGCTCGTCGAGCTCTTGAACGCGCGCCTCGCGGACAGCTTCGACCTCTACTCGCAGCTCAAGCAGGCCCACTGGAACGTGAAGGGCAGCGACTTCATCCAGCTCCATGCCCTCTACGACGACGTCGCGGAGTCCGTGCTCGAGTTCGTGGACATGATCGCGGAGCGCGCGACCGCGCTCGGCGGGCTCGCTCTCGGCACCGCGCGCCTGGCGGCGGAGGCGACGACGCTCGACGAGTACCCGCTCGACGCCGTCGCGGGGAAGGAGACCGTCGAGGTCGTCGCGGACCGGCTCGCGACCTTCGGCGCGCACGTGCGCGAGGCGAGCGACACGGCCGACGAGCTGGGCGACCAGGACACCGCCGACCTCTTCACCGAGGTCTCGCGGGCGATCGACAAGCACCTCTGGTTCGTGGAGGCGCACCTCCAGGCGTAGCGTCGCGCTCTACGCCCCGCCCAGCCGCTCGAACCGCGCCGTGAAGTGGCGGAGCTGCGGGGACTGCTCCACGATCCGGAACCCCTGCAGCTCGGCCGCCCGCGCGGCGACGAACGCGCACACCTCGATCACGTAGTCCAGGTGGCTCTGCGTGTACGTGCGCCGCGGGATCGCGAGCCGCACGAGGTCGAGCGGAGCCGGGTGCTCACTGCCGTCGGGGTGGCGGCCGAACATGACCGTCCCGATCTCGCACCCGCGGATGCCTCCGGTCTCGTAGAGGGCGACGGCGAGCGCCTGGCCGGGGTACTCGAGAGGCGGGACGTGGGGGAGGAGCGCCCGCGCGTCGAGGTACACCGCGTGCCCGCCGACCGGGTGCACGATCGGCACGCCCGCGCGCGACACGCCGTCGCCGAGGTAGGCGGTCGAGCCGATGCGGTAGCGGAGGTAGTCGTGGTTCACGGCCTCCCGGAGCCCCTGCGCGATCGCCTCCAGATCGCGGCCGGCGAGGCCGCCGTAGGTCGGGAACCCCTCGGTGAGGATGAGGAGGTTCCGGCAGCGCTCCGCGAGGTCGGGATCGTTCAGCGCCAGCCAGCCGCCGATGTTCGCGAGCGGGTCCTTCTTCGCGCTGATCGTCATCCCGTCGGCGAGCGAGGCCATCTCACGGACGATGTCCGCGACCGTCCGCTCGCCCTGGCCGGGCTCCCGCTCGCGAATGAACCACGCGTTCTCGGCGAACCGGCAGGCGTCGAGGAAGAGGGGAACGCCGTGGCGGTCGCAGACCGCCCGCACGGCGCGGAGGTTCTCGAGCGACACGGGCTGCCCGCCGCCAGAGTTGTTCGTCACGGTGACGAACACGACCGGCACGTTCTCCGCGCCTCGCTCGGACAAGAGCGCCTCGAGCGCCGCGACGTCCATGTTCCCCTTGAACGGGTGCTCGCTCGCGGGGTCGAGCCCCTCCGGCACGACGAGGTCGACCGCCTCCGCCCCCGTGTACTCGACGTTCGCGCGGGTCGTGTCGAAGTGCGTGTTGTTGGGGACGACCTTCCCGGGACCGCCGATGGCCGCGAACAGGATCTTCTCGGCCGCGCGCCCCTGGTGGGTCGGGATCACGTGCTCGAACGGGAAGAGCTCTCGGACCGCGGCGAGGAACGTGTACCAGGAGGGCGATCCCGCGTAGCTCTCGTCGCCGTGCTGGATCGCCGCCCACTGGTCGCGGGACATGGCTCCCGTGCCCGAGTCGGTGAGGAGGTCGATGAGGACGTCGTCCGCGTGGAGCGCGAAGAGGTTGAAGCCGACCTCCGCGATCGCCTGCCGCCGGTGCTCCGGCGTCGTCATGCGGAGCGGTTCGACGGAGTGGATCCGGAACGGCTCGAAGATCGTCTCGAACACCGCTCGCTGTCTACCGTGCGACGCCTCCCGGGGCATCCGGGTTTTCGCGGAGCCGCTGTCTCAGGGCTCGCCGACGACCAGCGGGCACGCGGGGTCGGCTGCCCATTCCTGGAGCGAGGCGGCGTAGACCGCGACGTCGGTGAAGCCGACCCGGGTCATGGCGAACGCGTTCGCCGACGCCGCGATGCCGCCGCCGCAGTAGGTGATGTGGCGGGCGGCCCGGTCGCCGTCGAGGAGCGTGGCCAGCTCGTCGTCGGGCCGGAAGCGCCCCCTCTCGTCGAACAGGTCCAGCGCGGAGACGTTGGTCGCGCCGGGGATGTGCCCGGGGCGCGCGTACATCGTCCAGTCGCCGCGGTAGTGCTCGGCCATGAGCGTGTCCACGAGGTGCACCGACGGGTCGTCGATCGCCGCGAGCACCTCCTCCCGGTCGGCGATCAGCCCGGGCCGGAGCGCGGGGGTGAGCGTCCTCGCGGGCCGGTCGGCGGGCTCCGTGGAGAGCGGGAGGTCGGCGAGCTCCCAGGCGACGAGCCCGCCGTCGAGGAGCGCGGCGCGGTCGAAGCCGACCCAGCGCAGCATCCACCAGACCCGCGCCGCCCAGATCGACATGGTCCCGTCGTAGAGGACGACGCGCGCGTCGTCGCCGACGCCGAGCGCGCCCATCGTCGTGCAGAACCGCTCCGGCGTCGGCATGGCCGTCTCGAACGGGCTCGAGGGGTCCGAGAGGTCGTCCAGCAGGTCCGCGAAGGCGGCGCCCGGAACGTGGCCGGCCTCGTAGTCGGCGCGCCCGCTGACGGCCCGGAAGTCCTGGCCGACGTTCACGGTGCAGTCGAGGACGACGAGGTCCTCGTCGTCGAGGTGCGCGCTCAGCCACTCCGGGGTGACGAGCGTCTCCATGGCCACGCTAGACATCGATCACGACCTTTCCTCGCACGTGCCCCAGGCTCACGTGGTCGAGGGCCTCGGCGATCTCGCTCAGCGGATACGTGCGTCCGACGACCGGCTTCACCGTCCCGGGCTCGAGCAGCTCCGCCAGGGCCTCCATCGACTCCCGGTTCAGCCTCGCGACGAAGAAGACGACCTTGCGGCTGCCGCCGAGCGACGCGAGGCGCAGGCGCACGATGCGCCGCAGGGGCCCGAGCAGCCTGCCGCCCATCGGCGCCCCGACGATGACGAAGGTGCCGTGCGGCGCGAGGACCTGCTTCCACTCCCGCCACGGCCTCGTCCCGGCGATGTCGAGGACGAGGTCGTAGCTGCGGCCGCCCCGGGTGACGTCCTCGCGCGTGTAGTCGACGACGTGGTCGGCGCCGAGCGAGCGGACGAGCTCCACGTTCCCGGTGCTGCACACGCCGGTCACCTCGGCGCCGAACGCCTTCGCCATCTGCACGGCGAACGTGCCGACGCCTCCCGACGCCCCGTTGACGAGGACGTGCTGCCCCGCCTCGAGCCCGCCCTTGTCGCGAAGCCCCTGCAGCGCCGTCGTCGCCGCGGTCGCCACCGACGCCGCCTCCTCGAACGTCAGGCTCGCGGGCTTCGGCATGACGGCCCGGTCCTCACGGGCGCACAGGTACTCGGCGAAGGCGCCGCTCCGGGCACCGAAGACCTCGTCGCCGGGCCGGAACCGCGTGACGCCCTCGCCGACCGCTTCGACCCGTCCGGCGTAGTCCACGCCAATCCCGCTCGTCTTCGGCCGCCGCAGCCCCATCATCACGCGGCCGGCGTAGGGCAGGCCCGTGACGCCGTACCACTCGGCGATGTTCGCCCCCGCCGCTTCGACGCGGACGAGGAGCTCGCCCGGGCCGGGCGCGGGCGTCTCCACGTCGCGGATCTCGATCACGTCGGCCGGCGGGCCGAAGCGGTCCCGGATTGCGGCCTTCATCGCGCACCCCCGCTCAGCGTGAGCACGACGTTGCCGGTCTTCTGCCAGGTGTCGACGTACCGGGTCGCCTCGACGACGTCCTCGAGCGGGTACGTGCGATCGACCACGGCGCGGTACTCGCCGGCCTCCAGCAACGACCGCAGGACGACGATGTCGGCCTTCTTCGGGCGGGACATGTCGAACACGACCTTCCGTCCGGAGAGTCGCGTCACGAGCGAGAGGGGAAGGTTGTAGAGGCGATCGGTGGCCACGAAGCGTCCGCCCGGCGCCAGAGACCGCCGACAGCGGAAGAACGAGTGCTTTCCGACCGCGTCGAGGATCACCTCGTAGGTCTCGCCGTTCCTCGTGAAGTCCTCCTCCGTGTAGTCGATCACCTCGTCGGCGCCGAGCGAGCGGACGAGCTCGAGGGCGTTCGGCCCGCACACGGCGGTGACGTGCGCGCCGAGGTGCCGGCCGATCTGGACGGCGGCCGTCCCGCACGAGCCCGAGGCCCCGTACACGAGGAGTCGCGTGCCCTCGCCGACCCCGCCTGCGCGGAGGTGGCCGAGCGCCTGGAACGCTCCGTCGCACACTGCTGCCGCCTCCTCGAACGTCCACCCGTCCGGCATCCGCGCGATCACGCCTGCCTCGCGCACCCGGACGAGCTCGGCGTGCGCACCCGTGCGCATGCCGAACACGCGGTCGCCCGGGGCGAGCGTGGTGACGCCTCCGCCGACGGCGTCGACCTCGCCCGCGAACTCGGAGCCCAAGGTCCGACGCTTCGGCTTCCGAAACCCGAGCATGAAGCGCCACATGAGCGGCCGTGCCCGGCGCATGTGGCAGTCGGTCTGCGAGACCGTCGTCGCGTGGACCCGCACGAGGACCTCGTCGTCCGCCGGCACGGGCGGCTCGACCTCTTCGACGCGCAGGACCTCCGGCGGCCCGTACCTGTCGTGGACGACTGCTCTCACTCTCGGCCCCTTCCTGACGTACAGTGTAAGCGTACGCTGTACGTTAGACTTCCGCCGTCAGCATGTCAAGCGGAGGCGAGTCGATGACGAGCCGGAGCGATGCGAGCGCAGCACCCAGGGCTCCTCTGAGCAAGGAGCGAGTCCTGCACGCGGCCGTGGAGCTCGCCGACGCCGAGGGCCTCGACGCCCTCAGCATGCGCCGGCTCGCGAAGGAGCTCGGTGTCGAGGCGATGTCCCTCTACAACCACGTCGCGAACAAGGACGAGATCCTCGCGGGGATGATCGAGATCGTCGTGGGCGAGATCGAGCTGCCGACGGACGAGGCCGACTGGAAGGCCGCGTTGCGCCGGAGCGCGATCTCGAACCGGGACGTCCTGCGGCGGCACCCGTGGGCCTCGGGCCTGTGGATGTCGCGCCAGAGCGGAGGGCCCGCGCAGCTCAGGCGCACGGACTGGATCCTGCGGACGCTCCGCGAGGCCGGCCTCTCGCAGGATCTCGTCTACCACGCGCTGCACATCCTCGATGCCTACGTGCTCGGGGCCACGGTCCAGCACCAGAGCTTCCCGTACAGCGGGGACGAGCTCGCGGGGATGGCGAGCAGGTTCCTCGAGCAGCTGCCGGCGGACGAGTACCCCGACCTCGTCGAGCACGTCCGGCAGCACCTCGATCCGCCGCCGGGGGCGGAGGGCGGGTTCGAGCTCGGGCTCGACCTCATCCTGACCGGCCTGGAGCGGCTCCGCGACGGGGCGTGAGGAGAGCTCAGGCCGAGATCGGCTCGGAGCGCGCCGGAGCGGCCGCCGTGGCTCTCTCCACCCAGGGCGTCGCGCCGAGGTCCTCGAACGTCTCTCGCGCCTGGGCCAGCAGCTCGTCGGCGTCCGCCGGACGGCCTTGCGCCGCGAGCCACTCGCCGTGCTCGAGCTGGACGACCGCGAGATGGAAGGGGAGCGCGAGCTCGCGGAAGGCCGTGGCCGCCGCCGAGGACTCGTCGTCGGCCTCGGCGCTCTCACCGGCGAGACGGGCGCGGAAGCGATGGGCGAGCGCGGTGAGCAGGGGCGGGCGAAGGCCGACCGGGAGCTGCTCCACGGGCGCGAGCAGCTCGTCGGCCCTGTCGCGGTCGCCGAGCGCGAGCGCGGCCTCGAGCGCGTGCGTGAGCCCCTGCTTGACGTCCTGGGATCCGAAGCCGAGCACCGGGTGGCCGCCGTACGCACGCTCGCCCGCGGCGAGCGCCGCCCGGGTGTCGCCCTCGGCGAGGCGGACGGCTGCGACGGCACCCCAGTAGCAGCCCTGCGTCTGCACGTCGACGGAGCTCGCGAGCTCCTCGATCTCGCCGTACCGCGAGAGCAACGTGCGCGCGTCGTCGAGCCGGCCACGGTGCACGTACACCTCGATCACACCGGTGAGCGGGCTGACGACGTTGGCCCCGAGGCTCAGTCGCTCCTCGGGGATCTCTGCCAGGCGACCGAGCGCCTCGTCCCAGCGCCCGAGCATCGTGAGCGCGTAGCTCATCTCGCTGAGCACGAACCACTCGCCTCTTCGGTCGCCGATCCTCCGGGCGAGCTCGATCGACTGCTCGAGGTAGCGGAGCGAGTTGGCATACCCGTCGCGGTGGAAGCCGAGGTCGGACAGGCTGGCGGCCGCCACGCCCGCCTGCCGGAGGTCGTCGTTTCGAAGCGCCGTGTCGAGCGCGAGCTGGTACAGCGCGCGCGCTTCCTCGGGACGTCGAGGCAGGATGATCGTGGCCTTGGTCATCCAGCCCCGGCAGAGCGGCTCCGCGACCTGCAGCGCCTCGGCCAGGTCCAGCCCCCGCTCCGTGTGCTCCAGCGCGCGCTCCAGGTTCCCTGCGAACGAGTGGGAGTTGCCGAGTCGGGTCAGCAGGTAGGCCGTGTCCGCGTCGAGCTCGTCGTCCGCGATCACCTCGTACGCCCGCTCCATGCGCTCGATGGCCTGATCGAGGTGACCCATCGTCTGCTCCACCCAGGCGAGCGACGCGGACACGCGCGCCGCCGGGTGCGTTGCGCCGACCGCGTCGTAGAGGACGAGCGCGCGCTCGTAGAGGGCGCCCGCGCGGTCGATCGCCCCGGTTCGGGCTGCCATTTCCCCTGCGCGGAAGAACGACGCCGCTTGCTCCCGCGGCTCCTCGGCCAGCTCGCCGGCCTGTTCGAAGTAGCGCTGCGCTTCTGCCGCGGCGCCGAGCGACTGCGCTCGCTCGCCGGCCCGTGCGAACGCCGCGTGGGCGCGCACGCGCACGGCGGCGGCGTCTTCCGCGTCCGGATCGAGCCTGTACGCGTCGAGGAGGTGCGAGGCGACGACCTCGGCCACCTCGTCCTCGCTCAGCGACGTGGAGAGGTGATCGGCAGCCGCGAGGTGCTTCAGGCGCCGTTCTCGCTTCGGGAGCGTCTCGTACGCGACGTGGCGCAGAAGGTCCTGCAGGAACCCGTACTGACCGTGCTCGGGCGAGCGCGGGTCGGACTGGAGGCTCAAGACCTCCCGTCGCACGAGCCCTCCGAGGATCTCCTCGAGGGAGTCCCTCTCCATGCCGGTGAGCGCCGCCAGCCCTGCGAGCGTGAACGTCTTTCCGAGCACGGCAGCGTCCCCGAGGATCTGGCGCTCCTCGGGCGCGAGCCCGTCCAGCCGGGCGGCGATGAGGGCGTGCAGGGTCTCCGGCACCTCGAGCGCGCCCACCTCGCCCACGACGCGGTAGGCGGCGCCGTCCTCGACCAGGAGCCCCCGGTCGAGCAGCATGCGCACCGTCTCCACCGCGTACAGCGGCACGCCCTCGGCGCGGTCGAGGATCCGGTCGCGTAGGTCGGCGGGCAGGCCCGGAACGAGGCCGCCGAGGAGGTCCTCCATGGCCTGGGTCGAGAGCGGCTCGAGGTAGAGCGACGTGAAGTTGCGGTGCCCGGCGCCCCACGTCGGCCGTCGCTCGAGGAGCTCCGGCCGGGCGAGCGTGACCACGTACAGCGGGTGGTTCCGCGACCACTCGAGCAGGTACTCGACGAAGTCGAGCAGCGCTTCGTCCGCCCACTGCATGTCCTCGAAGGCGAGGATGGTGGGGTAGGTGTCGGCGAGCCGCTCGAAGAAGAGTCGCCAGGCGGCGAACAGGTCCTGCCGCTCGCCGGTCTCCTGTCCCCCGAGGCCGAGGAGCTGTGCGAGCCGCGGCTCGACGAACTGCCGCTCCTCGGAGTCGAGGAGGTGCTCCTCGAGCGCCGCGTGGAGCTTTGCCAGCGCGGCGGCCGGCTCGTCGTCCTCGGCGATCCGGCAGCGCATCCGCACCATGTCCGCGAGCGCCCAGTAGGTGACGCCTTCGCCGTAGGCGAGGCAGCGGCCCCGGTGCCAGTAGACGATCTGCTTCAGGCCGTCGAAGTACTTGTAGAACTCCCACGCGAGCCGGGACTTGCCGATGCCGGCGATCCCGGTCACGGAGACGAGCTGGGCGCGGCCCTCCTCGGCGCAGATGTGGAAGAGGTCCTTGATCTGGCGCAGCTCCCTGTCGCGGCCGACGAACGGCGCCTCGAGCCCCTGCGACTTCAGCTGTCCGCCGACGCCCGAGACGATGCGGAGCGCCTTCCAGAGCGGGGTCTCGCCTTCCTTTCCCTTGAGCTCGAACGTGCCCGCGTCCTCGTAGACGATCGCCTGCTCGGTGGCGCGCCGGGTGGGCTCGCCGACGAACACCGAGCCCGGCTCCGCGACGGACTGGATGCGTGACGCCGTGTTCACGAGGTCGCCTGCGACCATCCCCTCGCCGGTCGCTCCGATCGTCACCGCCGCCTCGCCCGTGAGGACGCCTGCGCGTGCGCGGAGCTCCTCGGCCCCGACTTCCTGCCCCAGCGCGGACACCGCAGCGACGAGGTCGAGCGCGGCGCGCACGGCGCGCTCGGCATCGTCCTCGGTCGCCACGGGAGTTCCCCAGACGGCCATGACCGCGTCGCCGATGAACTTCTCCACCGTGCCGCCGTAGAGCTCGATCAGGCGGCGGCACGTGTCGAAGTAGCGGGAGAGGAGGTCGCGGACTTCCTCCGCGTCGCGCCTCTCCGAGATGGTCGTGAACCCGACGAGGTCGGCGAAGAGCACCGAAACGAGACGCCGCTCTGCAGCGGCTGCGGCGGGCGAGGCCTCGGCCGACGCCGAGGGAGCCGCGGGAGCGGGTGGCGTGGCCCCTTCCGCGAGCGCGCTTCCGCACTCGGTGCAGAAGCGCATGCCGGGGTCGTTGGCAGCTCCGCAGGTCGGGCACGCCCGCCCGAGGGCGGCGCCACAGCCGCCGCAGAACTTCGCGTCCGCCCGGTTCTCCGTTCCGCAGTGAGGGCACAGCATCACTGCGGAATCTACGCCGAGCGGTGTGCCGGCGCGAGCGACGCGGCCACCACCGAGGCTGCTCTCGGCATACGCCGCGCTCGCTCACGGGCGGCGGGCGACGACGATCCCGGCGTCCCAGCCCGGCGCGCGGCCGCCGCGGGGGAGCGGGATCGACTCGGCCTCCATATCTGCGCGAGCGATCAGCCACGAGACGAGCGAGTTCGAGTTCCACATCTCGCCCGCGCCGAGCTCGTCGCGGCCCCAGGTCGGCGTCGGGGCGAGCGGCACGAGCTCGAGAAGGCGCCGTGCGCGGCTGGGCTCGTCGGAGACCCGCCGGGGGCTCTCGACCGCCTCCGCGACGTCGGGAATCGTGCCGTCGCGCCCGCACCGCACCTCGTAGCGGAACACCCGCAGCCGGCTGGCCGCCCGCAGCCCCACGGCGCCTTCCGCGACGACTCCCCGCTCCCCGGCGGTGCCCCACGCGGGAGCCTGCTCGATCACCCAGCGGCCCTCCGGGGTTGTCACCTCGAGGGCGGCGTGGTAGAGGTCGCGGCTCTCCCGCCGCTGCAGCAGCGCCGCGACGGCCTCGAACGCGATGCCGTTCAGGCGGACCGAGCGCCCGCCCGCGCCGAGCGGCAGCCAGTAGAGGTCGATGCCCGCCATGTCCCGGAGTGTGACCGGCCGTCCAGCTCGTGCGGCCGGCAGCCGGGTCGTCGCGTCGGCGCGGACGTCGAGCGGGGCCCTTTGGGAGAATCGCGCGGTGCTCCCGGACTACTGGATCGAGTGGTCTCCGCCCCGCCCCGACGGCGATACAGAGGCGGCGGTCGACGAGTTCGTGCGGCTCGTTCGGGCGTCGGCGGCGGGTCACCTGCTCGACGTCGACGCGTTCCTCCGCGAGCGGCCCGTGGTTACGCGCTGGCAGTTCCTGGCCGGAGTCGCCGACCGCTACCCCATGGCGTTCCACGGGACCGGCGACCCGCACATCGCGTCCTTCGAGCCCCGCGAGCCGGTCGACTTCGCGCCGTTCGGCAACCAGAAGGCCGTCTTCGCCACGAGCGACCCGATCTGGGCGATGTTCTACGCCGTCGTCGATCGCGACCGCTACCCGCTGACGCTCAACAACGGCTGCATCGTGCTGCTGGACGCCGAGGGGGGCGCCGACGCGACCTCCTACTACTTCTCGGTCTCCCGCTGGGCGCTGCCGCAGCGGCCGTGGCGGACCGGCCACCTGTACCTCCTCCCGCGGGAGAGCTTCGTGGAGCAGCCGGCCGGGACGTACGCGGGCCATGCGGCTCGCGTCCCCCAGTTGGCGAGCCCCGTCGTCGTGGCGCCGTTCGCGCGCCTGGAGGTGGCGCCGGGCGACTTCCCGTTCCTCGCGCACGTCAGGGGGCACGACGACGAGCGGCTGGCCGAGTACGCCCAGGCGGTCATGTCCGCCGGCCCGTGGCCCGACTGAGCCGCGTCGACGCGTTGGTCGCGTAGGGTGACGCCGTCCGCCGATGATCCGGCCCAGGGATCGTCGTGCGCCAGATCGGTCTGGGTCGGTGCCGGAACGACCTGACGCGGACGCCCTGCGGGCTCACGCCCGAGAAGGCGGAGCGGATGGCGCCGCCGTCCTTGCCGGCGGCGTCGATGCCCTGGAGCACGAGCACGACGCTCCTGCGCTCTCGGCGAAGAGCCTTCCCTGAAGCTCCGCCAGCCGCTCCACGAGCTCGCGTCGAGCTGCCTTCGCGGTCTCCTTGTCGCCGAGCCCGAGATCGTCGCGCGGATCTCCCCGTGCGAGCCCAGGAGCCGTTCGCGGCTCGACACGAAGCCCGTCCACCATGCGCGCGACTCTGGACGTCAGAGAGCACTCAGCGGGACGTCGCCTTCGAGCAGCGCGCGCCCCACGATCGCCGCTTCGCAGCCGACGGCCTCGACCGCGGCGACGTCGTCGAGCGATCTGATGCCGCCTGCTGCGACGACGGGAAGCCCGGACGTCCGAACGACCTCGTCGAGCAGGTCGAGCGCCGGCCCGGCGAGCGTTCCGTCGCGCTCGATGCTCGTGCAGAGGAGGCGCGGAACGCCCGCCGCGAGGCATCGGGCGACACCGGCCGCGACGTCGATCGTGGTCGACTGGAGCCAGCCGTGGACGGCGATGTGCCCGTCCCGTACGTCCAGCGCCACGACGAGCTGCTCTCCGAGCCCGTCGACGAGGCGCTCGAGGAGATCGTTCTCGCCGAAGGCCGCAGTGCCGACGACGACGCGCGCGGCCCCCGCATCGAGGAGCGCCGCGGCGTCCTCGACCGAACGGATGCCCCCGGACGCCTGGATCCGGGCAGCTCCGGCGCTGGCGCTCGCACGGCGCACGATCTCGGGACGGATGCGCCCCGAGCGGGCGGCCGTGAGGTCGACCAGGTGCACCAGCTCGGCACCCGCCTGGACCACGCGCTCGACGAGGGCGAACGGGTCGGGTGCGCGGAGCGCGACGTCGTCGTACGAGCCGCGCACGAGCCTCACCGCCTCCGTGTCGAGGATGTCGATCGCCGGGAGCACGCGAAACGGGGCTTTCGTCTCCATCGCTCCCATCGTGTTAGCATGCTAACATGCTGTCCTATGACGACGACCAGCGACGAGGTTCCCCACGCGTGGCAGAGCGACGAGACGGCCGATCTCTTCGATGCGATCCTCAGCCTGCGGACGCAGGACGAGGCGCAGCGGTTCTTCAGGGATCTGTGCACGATCCAGGAGATCGAGGCGCTGACGCATCGCTGGCAGGCGGCGCGGCTCCTCGACCAGGGCCTGCCCTACCTCGAGGTCGCGGCGCGCACGGGCGCCTCGACGACGACGGTGACGAGAGTGGCGCAGTGGCTGAAGCGCGGGGCGGGCGGGTACCGGCTCGTGCTCGATCGCCGGAGGCGGAAGCCCAGGACCCGCCCCGGTTGACGATCGCGGTCCCGGCGAAGGGACGCCTGCGCGACCCAGCGGTTGCGCTCCTCGAGGACGCGGGACTCGGCCCCGAGCAGCCGGGCGAGCGCGCGCTCGCCTTCCCGTGTCGGAACGCACCCGTCGACGTGCTGCTCGTGCGCGCGGCGGACATCCCCGAGTACGTGCAGGACGGTGTCGTGGACTGCGGCATCACGGGAGCGGATCTCGTAGCCGAGAGCGGAGCGCGCGTGCAGACGCTGCTCGGTCTCGGCTTCGGCGCGTGCACGCTCGAGGCGGCCGTGCCCAACGAGTCGCCCGCTCGCGCGCTTGCCGACCTGGACGGGCTCCGCGTGGCGACCGTCTATCCGAGCCTCGCGCGGAGCCTGCTGGCGGAAGCGGGCGTCGATGTCGAGCTCGTGCGGGTGACCGGCTCCGTCGAGGTTGCCCCGCGCCTCGGGCTCGCGGATGCGATCGTCGATCTGGTGTCCAGCGGGAGCACGCTGCGCACGAACGGCTTGCGTTCGCTCGGCGCCCTGCTCTCCTCCCAAGCGGTGCTCGTCGCACGCGACGAGTCGGACGTCCGCGCCCGCGAGATGGCGACGGTGCTTCGGAGCGTGGTCGACGCGCGCGAGACCAGGTACCTCATGCTGAACGCGCCGGAGGCGGCGCTCGACGAGATCACGCGGCTCGTCCCGGGGTCGGGCTCACCCAGCGTCCTGCCGCTCGCGGCGTCGGGCATGGTCGCCGTGCACGCGCTCGTTCCCGCCGGGGACGTGTGGCGGCTCCTCCCCCGGCTCGAGGCCGCGGGCGGATCGTCGATCCTCCTGGTTCCCGTCGAGCGGATGCTCGCGTGACGACGGTCGCCGAGATCGTCGCGGACGTTCGCGCCCGAGGAGACGAGGCGCTGCGCGCCTGGTCACTGGAGCTGGACGGGGTCGAGCCGGCTCGCGCTCTGCCGACCGAGGCTCCCGAGGAAGCGGTTCTCGCGCTCGCGGACGCGGTCGAGCGCTGGCACGCGGCACAGCGGCCGGCCGACGTGCGCCTCGAGGTTCGCCCGGGCGTCGAGTTGGAGCGGCGCTGGGTTCCACTGCGCTCGGTCGGGATCTACGTCCCGCGCGGCCTGGTCTCGACCCTCGTCATGTGCGCCGTCCCGGCGCGCGTCGCGGGCGTCGAGCGGCTCGTGGTCGCGACGCCGCCGGACGGGGCCGGCCCGGTCGCGGCCGCCGCGCGGCTCCTGGGAGTGGACGAGGTGTGGGCGCTCGGCGGCCCGCCCGCGATCGCGGCGCTCGCCTACGGGACGGAGTCCATCCCGCCTGTGGACAAGGTCTGCGGGCCGGGCGGGGCGTTCGTCAACGAGGCGAAGCTCCTCGTCTCGCGTGATGTCGCGATCGATCTTCCTGCCGGCCCCTCGGAGGTCGTCGTGCTCGCTGCTGGCGACGCCGACGCGCGACTGGTCGAGCTCGAGCTCGCTGCCCAGGCCGAGCACGGGCCGGGCTCGGTGTGCAGGGTCGTCGGGGTGGACGGCGACCTCGAGGCGGCGTTGGCGCTCGTCGAGGAGCTCGCGCCCGAGCACCTCGTCCTCCTGGGGGCGGAGGCTGAAGCTGCCGCCGGGCGCATCCGCAACGCCGGCGCGGTGTTCGTCGGCCCCTGGTCTCCGGTCGCGGCCGGCGACTACGCGACAGGCGGAAACCACGTGCTGCCGACGGGCCGCTGGGCCCGCGCGGTCGGCGGGATCGGGCTCGAGACGTTCCTCAAGCCGATCACGATCCAGCGGCTCACGCGGGACGGCTTGGCCGCCTTGCGTCCGACCGTGGAGGCGCTCGCGGCGAGCGAGGGAATGCCTGCGCATGCGGCGGCGGTGCAGCGATGAGACGGCTGCCGCCTGACTTCGCCGCCTACCGCTGGGCGCCGTCGACTGCGGCGATCGCGGACGCGGCGGGCATCGACCCGGTCGAGGTGATCCGCTTCGACGGCAATGTCCCCTCCGCACCCTCTCCCACCGCGCGCCCCGGGGCGATCGCGGGCGCGCTCGCGTCGACCAACGAGTACGCGCATGGTGGGTTTCCCGAGCTCGTTGCGGCGATCGCCGAGTACGCGGGAGTCGAGCCCGTCAACGTCGTCCTCGGCGCCGGCGCGGACGATCTCATCCTGCTCAGCGCTCGCTCCTTCGCCGGGCCGGGCGATCGCGTCGCGATCTCGGAGTCGCCGACGTACCCGCTCTTCCGCATCGCGGCCCTGCTCGCCGGCGCGGAGATCGGCGGTGACGGCGCGGTCCTCACGTTCTGCTGTCGCCCCAACAACCCGACGGGGACGGTGGGCGAGCTCCCCGCGGCGCGCCCACTCGTCGTCGACGAGGCCTACTTCGAGTATGCGGGCGAGACCGCAGCCGAACTGCTCGAGGACGGCGTCATCGTGTTGCGAACGTTCTCGAAGGCGTTCGGCCTCGCGGGCGCTCGCGTCGGCTACGCGCTCGCGTCCGCCGAGACGGCGGCCGAGCTGAACCGCCGCCAGGCGCCGATGCCGATCTCCGGGATCTCGGCGGCGCTCGCGCTCGCCGCGCTGCGGGCCGGACCCCCGGACGTGAGCGCCCAGGTCGAGGAGCGCGAGCGCTGCGCGGCCGCCCTCGTGGAGCTCGGGCTCTCGCCGGTTCCCTCGAGGACGAACTTCCTCTTCGTCCCGCTCGACGATCCAGAGCGCATCGGTGACGCGCTACAGGCAAAGGGGCTCGTCGTCCGCGTCTTCGCGGACGGGATCCGCTGGTCGATCCGCGACCGCGAGGACGACGATGTTCTCCTGGAGGCGCTGGCGCGAGCCCTCGATCGTCCGTCCCGCGTCGAGCCGAGGCCCGGCCGTCGCGCGCGCCATGTGCGCGCGACTGCCGAGACGCGGTTTCGCGTCCGGCTCGCCCTCGACGGCTCGGGCCGCGTGCGCGTGCAGACCGGCGCCGGGATCTACGACCACTTCCTCGAGCAGCTCGCGTTCCACGCGGGGTTCGATCTGGCTCTCGAGGGCGTCGGGGACGAGGAGACCGGGCCTCATCACACGGCCGAGGACGCGGCGCTCGCGCTCGGGGAGGCGCTCGACCGTGCCCTCGGGGAGCGTCTCGGCGTCGCGCGCTACGGCGACGCCGTCGTGCCGATGGACGACGCCGTCGCGCGGGCCGCCGTCGACCTCGGCGGGCGACCCGCCGCCGAGGTCGCCCTGCAGCTGGACCCAGGGCTCGCCGAGCACGTCCTGCGCAGCCTCGCGCAGGCGGGCCGGCTCGCGATCAACGTCGAGTCCAGTGGGCGCGACGAGCACCATGTCGCCGAGGCGGCGTTCAAGGCGATGGGTCGCTCGCTCCGCGCCGCGGTGCGGCGCGAGGGCGACGTGCTTCCGTCGACGAAGGGCCGCCTGTGACCGTCGCGGTGTGCGACTACGGTGCCGGGAACGTCCGCTCCGTCGCGCTCGCGTTCGAGCGACTCGGCGCCGACGTGCGGGTGACGAGAAGCGCGGGCGACGTACGCGAGGCCGGGCTCGCGGTGCTTCCGGGCGTCGGCTCGGCGGCCGCTGCGATGGACGGGCTGCGCGCAGGCGGTCTCGACGACGCCTTGCGCGAGCGGGTCGCGGCCGGGAAGGCCACACTCGGCATCTGCCTCGGCCTGCAGCTCGCGCTGGACGAGTCGGAGGAGGACGGCGGCGTTCCCGGCCTGGCTCTCCTGCCCGGTCGCGCCGTCAGGCTCCACGCCGCCCGCGTGCCACGTCTCGGCTGGGCGCCGGTCGAGCCGGACGGCGAGGCCTACTACTTCGCGCACTCGTACGCGGCCGAGACGTCCGCGGCGACGGCGTACTCCGAGGGGGTCGTCGCGATCGCCGAGGGCGGGAGCTTCCTCGGCGTCCAGTTCCACCCCGAGAAGAGCGGCACCGCGGGCGCCCGCTTCCTGGAGCGATGCCTCTCCCGCGTCTGATCCCGTGCCTCGACGTCGCGGGTGGACGTGTGGTCAAAGGGGTGCGCTTCGAGGGCCTGCGCGAGGTCGGCGACCCGGTGGAGCTCGGCGCGCTCTACTCGGAGGCGGGCGCGGACGAGCTCGTCTACCTCGACGTCACCGCGACGCTCGACGGCCGGGATGCGCTCGTCGATCTCGTGAGCAGGATCGCCGAGCGGCTGTCCATCCCCTTCACCGTCGGCGGCGGCGTTCGCTCGGTCGAGGATGCCTCCGCGCTTCTCGAGGCGGGGGCGGACAAGGTCTCCGTGAACTCGGCCGCGCTCGCACGGCCGGAGCTGATCGGCGAGCTGGCCGCGCGGCTCGGCTCGCAGGCGGTCGTGGTCGCGATCGACGCCGCCGACGGTGAGGTCTACGCGCGCGCCGGCACCGAGGCGGCGGGTCGTCAGGCCGTGGCGTGGGCACGCGAGGCCGAGGAGCGCGGCGCGGGAGAGATCCTGCTCACCTCGATCGACGCCGACGGGACCCGCGACGGCTACGACCTCGCGCTCACGGCGGCGGTTGCCGACGCCGTCTCGATACCGGTGATCGCCTCGGGGGGTGCCGGCGAGGCCCGGCACGTGGCCGACGCGCTCGGCGTCGCGCAGGCTGCCTTGCTCGCGTCCATCCTCCACGAGAACCCGGCGCGACTCACGTCGCTGCGCGCCGAGCTGCGCGACCTGGGAGTCCCGCTTCGCGATGCAGCCTGACCTGACGCCCGCGATCGTCCAGGACGCCGACTCGTCGCGTGTGCTCATGCTCGCGTGGATGGACGAGGAGGCGTTGAGGCTCACACGCGAGACCGGCGAGGCGCACTTCTGGTCCCGCTCGCGCCAACAGCTGTGGCGCAAGGGCGAGACCTCGGGCAACACGCTCGCGGTCGAGGAGCTCCGCGACGACTGCGACGGCGACGCGATCCTGCTCCGCGTGCGGCCGGCGGGCCCGACCTGCCACACCGGCGCGGTGTCGTGCTTCGCGCCGTGGCTCTGGCGGCGCGTCGCCGACCGGGCGAAGGAGAGGCCGGAAGGCTCGTACGTCGTTGCGCTCCTCGACGCCGGCCCGGCCGTCGCCGCGCGCAAGGTCGGCGAGGAGGGCCTCGAGGTCGCACTCGCGGGCGCGGGGGAGAGCGACGAGCGCCTCGTCTCCGAGATCGCCGACCTCTGGTTCCACACCTACGTTCTGCTCGCGGCGCGCGGCCTCGACCCGAGCGCCGTCGAGGACGAGCTGCGCGCCCGGAGCATCGGTCGCTGAGCACCGCCCCGGCCATCCGCCGCTACGAGATCCGATCCGGCCGCCGAACGCCTCGTCGCCCGGCGCGAAACGCGTCACCCGCACAGACCGCCTCGACGACACGCCCGTGGTCGACGCCACGTCGAACCTCACGTCACGCTTCGGGCAGGCGGGGCGACCCGGCCGCTCCCCAGTTGCTGCTCATACCCCCTGTGCAGCCAGGTCGCCCCTATGTCGTCTGGCAGGCACTCGCAAGGAGGAGTGCGCTCCGCACGCTACGGGCAACGCGTGAGACGATGCGGTGAAGGAGCGGTGTCGAATCGCGTGCCCCGCGACGCGATGCAGACGATCGCGCCGGCCCGCGATCTGCGTCGCACGGGAGCACTCCAGAACGAATCGAGATGTTCCCGAGTCGGTGACCCGAATCCGTGCCTGCGGCGCCTACCGTGCAGGGTGCGCTCAGAGGCCCGAGATCCCCGAGCGAGGGGCAGCACACGTCGAACGAAGGAGGCCGCCGATGTCAGCCCAGGAAACGTCGCCGTCGGAGCCCGTGACCGCTCTCGAGGAGATGGAGCCGGCGATCGAGAGCAGTGACCCGCGAGACGTCACCGATGATGCGGTCGCTCGTCGCGCCTACGAGATCTACATCTCGGGGGAGGGCGGAGACCATCTCGACAACTGGCTGCGCGCCGAGGAGGAGCTCCGCGGAAGCGCTTGAGGCGCTCGCCGACAGCCCATCCGTGACCTCGGCCGAGACGGAAGAGGGTCGGATGGAGGTCGCCGGAGCCTTCCTCGGCGACGACACGGCGATGTCCGCACGGAAGCGGGTCGCCCTCATCGCGCACGACAACCGGAAGCCCGACCTGCTCGAGTGGGCCCGCTACAACCGGGAGACCCTCGCGGGGCACGAGCTCTACGCGACGGGAACGACGGGCTCCATGCTCGCACGCGCCCTCGATCTCCCGGTCGCTCGGTTCCTGAGCGGTCCGCTCGGAGGCGATCAGCAGGTCGGAGCGGCGATCGCCGAGGGTCGGATCGACTTCGTCGTCTTCTTCTGGGATCCCCTCGAGCCGCATCCACACGATGTCGACGTCAAGGCGCTCCTGCGGATCGCGGTCGTCTACGACGTCCCGATCGCCTGCAATCGAGCGACTGCGGACTTCGTCCTCTCCAGCCCGCTGATGTCAGCCGAGTACCGTCGAGCGGCCCTCCACGTCCGTGCTGGGCGCGACCACTGACGTGAACCGACTGCTGGCTCGTCCCCTCCGCCCTGACCGGCCGCCGGTCCATCCTGTCTAGCCGGGACGAGCCGTACATCCGACCGATGGAGCACACGAGGGGCACTGTGGTGCTCCTCGTGTGCTCGTCGGCTGACTGCCTATCCTGGAAGCAGCTTCGGAAGCCAGACGCGGAGCACCTGGCTGGGGACTCCAGTGAGGCTCGAGACGTTGCCGTTGGCGTCGAAGCTCGTGCCATCCGTCAGCTGGAAGTCGTTGTCGTTAGCGACTGCGATCTGCCGCGGATTCACTACGGCGATGCCCTCGATCTTCTCGGGCACGATTCCCGTGAGATCCGCGACGAGCCACTTGGCCGGCGCTGCCACCCCCTCATCCGCTAGGGCCTGGTCGGTGCTCAGGGACTCGAGCGTCGGCGACTGCATCGGGTCGCTCCACTTCGCGTCGAGTCGGTTGCCCTCCGTGAGATCGACGGCGTAGATCTTCGTCACAAGGTCGGTGCGCTCCTGGACGAGCAGCCGCGTGTCCGAGAGCGCGACGAGGCCGGACACCTTCATCTCATCGGGAGAGATGCCACAGCCTGCGGCCTCCCCCGAGAACGCACACACCTCATCGAACCGGTACAGCCACTCTGCCGTCACCTGCTCGGTCGTCAGGTCGAAGCGGAGGATTCGCGTGTTTCGCGATGCCTGCCCGGTGGAGGAGTTGGGGTTGAGCAGGGGGCTCTGGATCGCGACGAACAGAGAGTTGCCGTGGATTGCGAGGCCCTCGAAGCCTCGGTTCTGGCGGCGGCGCTGGTTGATCCGGGGGACCGCCTCGGAGACGTGGTAGCTCGCCGGGGTGAGGGCGTATCCGGATGCAAGGGGCGGCAGCGCAGGCACGAACCGCTCCTCCACGCACCCGTCGGATCCGACGCGGATGAGCGAGGGGCTGTACTCGTCAGCGAGCCAGAAGTCGCCGTTCGGCGCGCGGACGAGCCCTTCTGTGTCGAGCCCGTTCGGGTTGGGCATCAGCTCCACTGTGCCGTTGAAGTTGTAGGGCTTCTCGTCATAGGTCGGCAGGTTCGGGAGCCCTGTGACGGCATCGTCGCAGGCGGTGTCCTGATCCGATCCATCGGTGACGATTGGAATCACGTCGAGAACCTGGAGCGTCGGTCCCGATGCGTCCACGTGCAGGATCGTCGGGGTGAACCACTCGTTCGGGAACGTCCGACGCCGCTCGCCGCTCACCCTCGGACGCGTGTTCGGCCCTCGGTCGGTGACCATGTAGAACTCGTCTTCGTCCATCGAGGCGTCTCGGTAGAGATCGCTGCCGATGCCCCCGAGCTCGATACCGCGATCGTCGAGCGTCGGGCTCGAAGCAAGTGGAACGGATCCCGGGAGTGCTGCTCGCTGGAACGCAGCGAGGCCGATCGCTGGCAGCGTCGACGTCTTCACCACCCGAGGCGACTCCGGCTTTGCTGCGCTGGCAACCGCGGCGACTACGAGCGTGCAGACGGCGAGCAGGGCTAGCAGTGCTGGTCTCACGATGATTCCCCCCTCTTCCTCGATTGACCGGCGTATCGTCATGAGCGCGTGCAGGCCCGTGGGTGGCGTGTGGGTGTCGCTCTGGTGAAGGAGTGGTTCCACGAGGGGCGGCGAGGCGAGGCGTAGCGACGTGACTAGGTGTTTGTCCCAGGGAGGTTGTTGACGCGCTGTAGCGGCGTGAGCCCGCCAAGAGCGCGGTGGGGACGGAAGCGATTGTAGAAGTCGAGCGCTGGAGGCAAAGCCGCCAGACGCTCCGACTCGTGCGCGTAGGGATAGGCGTACGCCCAGCGCTCGAGGAGCGTTCGGATGAAGCGCTCGGCCTTGCCGTTGGTCTGCGGACGGTAGGCGCGGGTCTTCTTGACGACGATGCGGTGCCCGGTACACGCCTCGGCCCAGCGGCGCTTGAAGCAGGCGCCGTTGTCCGAGAGCACCCGCTCCA